>JBARAF010000111.1:0-13246 GCA_049791695.1 Croceibacterium sp. | reverse complement strand
TCGGCTGGTACAACGGCCATCCGCAATTCGCCAAGCTTGACCCGAACCTGGCCGGACAAACGGCAGTGGTTATCGGCATGGGCAATGTCGCGCTGGACGTGGCTCGCATCCTGTCGAAAACCCGCGCGGAATTTGCCGGCAGCGACATCGTCGCCCATGCGCTCGACGTGCTCGACGCCTCGCACATTGATCGCATCGTCCTGCTGGGCCGGCGTGGTCCGCACCAGATCATGATGACGCCCAAGGAATTGGGCGAACTGGCCGAGCTGGAGCGGGCGGCCCCCCACGTCGACCGGGCAGACCTGCCCCCGCCAGAAGAAGATGCGATACTTGAGCCGGGCCTGCGCAAGTCGGTCGCATTGCTGCGATCCTTTGCCGCCACGCCGGAACACATTCGCGCGGAAAAGCCGATCGCCATCGAATTCGCCTTCATGGCCCAGCCTCATGCGTTGCTGGGTGAGACGCAGGTGGAAGCGATCGAAGTGGAAAAGACCTGTCTGGTCCACGGCCGTGCCGAAGGGACTGGCGAGATCGAGACGATCAAGGCCGGGTTGGTGGTCAGTTGCATCGGCTATCGCAGTTCCCCCATCCCCGGCGTGCCATTTGACGAACGCGAAGGGCGTTTTGCCAATGACGAAGGGCGCATCCTGCCCGGCCTCTATTGCGTCGGCTGGGCAAGGCGCGGGCCGTCGGGCACTATCGGCACCAACCGGCCTGACGGATATTCCGTGGCCGAGGCAATTGCGGCCGACATGGCCGGGGGCCTACTGGGCAACGAGCGCAAGGACGGGCGCGACGGGTTCGACCGGCTCGCTGAAAAACGCCAGCTCGACGTCGTCACCTTCCGCGACTGGAAAACCATCGAAGAAGCCGAAGAGAAAGCCGCCCGGGCAGATGCCCCGCGGGAGAAGTTCGTCGATGTGGATGCTATGATCCGCGCCCGCGACCTTCATTCTCGTTAAAGGCTTTTGCGCTAACCCCGGCGCATGACCGGGGAACGCCGCCATTTTTCCAGCATGGATCTGCTGCGCGGCACTGCCGCCTTCGGTGTGCTGATGTATCACAGCCTGCCGCGCAGCCCGGTGGCCATGCCGGGTGGGTACCTGGCCGTGGACCTGTTCTTCATCCTCAGCGGATTCGTCATCGCCCATGCCTATGAAGCGCGGCTGCGCGACGGGATGGACCTGCGCGATTTCCTGATCCGCCGCGCCATCAGGCTGTGGCCGATGCTGGCGGTGGGCGCGGTGCTGGCGATGGTGCTGCATGGCGGGCACGTGGGGATGTTGGTGCTGATGCCGCAACCGGCCGCGCCGACTTTCCTGTTCCCGGCCAACCCGCCGTTGTGGTCGCTGTTGTTCGAATTGTTTGCCTATGTCGCCTTCGCCCTCGCCGCCCCGCACCTGAATGACCGGGTCTTGACGCTGTTCGTTCTGGCCTCGGCATTGGCTCTGGGAATTTTCACGCTGGCCGCAACGCTGCCAGACGGTGGGCAGTTGAAGGATTTCGGATCCCACTGGAGCCTGGTGGTACCGGGCCTGGCCCGCATCGCCTTTGGCTTCAGCATGGGCGTCTTGCTGCACCGCTGGCACTGCCGCCGCGCCATCGCTTCTCGCGTAACCATGCTGGCCTGGCTGCTGCCGGCGGCGCTGGTGGGGGTGTTCATGGCCGCGCCGCACCACGGTGGGCCCTGGGCGCTGGCGGCGATCCTGCTCGCCCTGCCTCTGATCGCCTGGCTGGCCACCCGGTGGGAATGCCCATCACTCAAAACGGCGCAACTGGCCGGTGACACATCATACCCGCTGTACTGTATTCATATGCCGATCATTGCCTGGCTGGGGCCGGATGCTTCCGAAAGCGCCCTGCCCTATGCCGTACTGATCTTCGGCTCGCTCGCGCTGGACCGATTGGTCGACCGCCCGGCCCGCCGCTGGCTGACCGGGCTGGCCAAGCGCCCTCAGACGCGCATCGGCATCAGTACGTAAAGCGCCGGGCTGTGTTCATCCTTGCGGATCAGGGTCGGCGCGCCCGGATCGGCCAGGTGCAATTCCACCGTGTCGCCGTCGATCTGGCTCAGGATGTCCTTGAGGTAATTGGCGTTGAAGCCAATCTCCAGCCCTTCGGAGGCATACTCGGCAGAGACTTCTTCCGACGCCGTGCCGTTATCCGGGCTGGTGACTGACAGGGTCACCCGATCATGGTCGAGGCCCATCTTCACCGCGCGGGTCTTTTCCGTGGCGATCGTCGCCACGCGGTCAACGCCCTGATACAGGGCCTTGGGATCGACCGTCAGCTTCTTGTCGTTGCCGGTCGGGATCACGCGGCTGTAATCGGGGAAAGTACCGTCGATCAGCTTGCTGGTCAGCACCACGCCGCCTTCACCGCCCAGGGCGAAGCGGATCTTGCTGGCGGAAAGATCCACCTGCACGCTGCTGTCGAGCGTTTCTTCCAGCAGCTTGCGCAGTTCGGCCACGGCTTTGCGGGGCACGATCACATCCGGCATCCCGGCCGCGCCTTCCGGGCGGGCAATGGTGAACCGGGCCAGCCGGTGCCCGTCGGTCGCCGCCGCTTTCAGCAACGGTTCCGCTTCATCCGACACGTGCAGGAAGATGCCGTTCAGGTAATAACGCGTTTCTTCGGTCGAGATCGCAAAGCGGGTGCGGTCGACCAGTTCGGCCAGCAGGCGGGCCGGCAGCTCAAAGCTGGTCGGCAGGTCGCCTTCCACGATCTGCGGGAAATCGTCCCGCGGCAGGGTCGGCAGCTGGAACCGGCTGCGGCTGGCCTTCACCACCATGCGGTTGTCGGCCGTTTCCAGGCTGACTTCGGCCCCGTCCGGCAGCTTGCGCGCGATGTCGAACAACAAGTGGGCGGACACGGTGATTGCGCCGGGAGTTTCCACCCGGTTGGCGGCCATGCTTTCCACCACCTGCAGATCGAGATCGGTGGCGGTCACCCGCACCGAGCCATCGGCAGCTGCTTCGATCAGCACGTTGGACAGGATCGGGATCGTGTTGCGGCGTTCCACCACCGACTGGACGTGCGACAGGCACCGCAGCAGCTTGGCACGTTCGATTGTGGCCTTCATTATCGTCTCGATCCCCCTGTCGGGTTGCCGGCCGGCAAACCCGTCATCAAAGCGGTCAGCCGGGGCGGAATCGCCCCTGGCCAGAGTTCGGACCCCATTCCTTACCGCGAGGGGAGTTGGCGGCAAGCGCCAAAGCGGCTGGCGGTCCGGAATCTGTGAATAATCCCTGTTTCGGCCTGTTTAGGGCCCGAACAGGGATCCAATCAGGGCAAGGCCCGCAGGCGCTGGAACATCAGCGAAGTCCCGGCGATATATCCGCCAACCTTGTTCCACGTTTCATCGCCGACCCGATCAACCGCGACGCCGCGCGCCTTCAGCGCGGCGGAAATCAGCGCCGCCTGTCCATCCGTCACCCCCTGGATTTCCGGGTTGGATCGTCCGGGCCCCAGGTCGAGAATATCGTCGATGGGCTCCAGCGGAATACCGGCGGCCACCAGCTGGCGGCTCAGTTCATCCCGCGGGATCCGTGCCTGCCAGTAATCGAAATAGGCCTGGCGGCGGTCGGCCGGTATGCCGGTCATTTCGGCGCAGGCTTCGCTGATCGTCGCCAACTGGCGCATCAGCGCTTCCTTTTCCGGCGGGCTGGCCTGGCCGGACAGCATGACGCTGGCCAACCGCGCAGCGAAACCGGCCGGCGCCGCGCGGGCGACGCATTCGGCCTGTTCTTCCGTCAGTGCCGCGGCGGGTGCAGCCATGCCGGGCAGCACCACTGCCGCAGCCATCAATCCCACCTTGCCGCGCATCGCAGTCTCCAACCGTATGTCGAATCCGGATTAGCAGCTTTCCAGAATCACGAAAGCATCGCCATGCCGCCGTTAACGTGCAGCGTCTGCCCGGTGACATAACCTGCCTCACGACTGGCTAGGAAAGCCACGGCAGCACCGATATCCTCGCCTTCGCCCATCCGGCCCATCGGGATGCGGCTGTTCAGCGCTTCCTTCTGCGCATCGGGCAATACGTCGGTCATCGGCGTACGGATGAAGCCGGGGGCAACGCAATTGGCAGTGATCCCGCGGCTGGCGACTTCCTGCGCATAGCTCTTGGTCATGCCGACCAGCCCGGCCTTGGCCGCGGCATAGTTCATCTGTCCCGGATTGCCGGTGGCACCAACCACGCTGGTGATGGTGACAATGCGGCCGAACCGGGCCTTCATCATCGGCCGGGCAGCAGCGCGCATCAGGCGGAAGGCGGCTTCCAGGTTGATGCGGATCACCTGATCCCATTCATCATCCTTCATCCGCATGGCCAGGTTGTCGCGCGTGATGCCGGCGTTGTTCACCAGGATGTCGATCTTGCCCAAGGTATCGACCGTGGCCGGGATCAGTTCTTCGACCTGCGCGGTGTTGGACAGGTCGCAGGTGATTTCCACGTGGCCGTCGTGGTCGTGGTGGGCGAAGGTTTCGTTCAGTTCCTCGCGAAAGGCGCGCAGCTTTGCCGGGTTGGTCCCTGACAAAGCCAGCCGCGCGCCCTGCCCCGCCAGCGCCCGGGCAATGGCAGATCCGATGCCGCCACTGGCGCCAGTGACGAGGGCGGTCATTCCGGTAAGGTCGAACATCTTCAAATCTCCTTCGCCAGTGCTTCGATGTCAGCCATCGTCACCACGCTCGTCACCTTTACGTCTTCAACGGTGCGGCCGATCATCGGGCCGAGCACCTTGCCGCCCAGTTCCACGAAATGATCCACGCCAGCGGCCTTCATCGCGATCACGCTTTCGCGCCAACGAACGCGGCCGGTGACCTGCTGCACCAACAGCGCCTGTTCTTCCGCCGCATCGGTTACAGCTGCGGCAGTCACGTTGGCATAGATCGGCAGGCGGAATGCTTGCAGCGGCACCTTGCCCAGCGCATCCGCCATCGCATTGGCCGCCGGGGCCATCAGATCGCAATGGAACGGAGCGGAAACCGGCAGGATCACCCCGCGCTTGATGCCGTGTTCCTTGGCCAGGGCCACGGCGCGTTCGATCGCCTCGCGGTGGCCGGACAGGACCACCTGGCCGGGATCGTTGTCATTAGCCACCTGGCACAGCTGCCCCTCGGCGGCAGCGGCGGCGAGCGCAGTGGCCTTGTCCAGATCCGCGCCGAGCAGCGCGCACATCGCGCCAACCCCAACCGGCACGGCAGCCTGCATTGCCTGCCCGCGCAGTTTCAGGAGTCGGGCAGTATCGGCCAGGCTGAACGCGCCGACTGCACACAGGGCCGAATATTCACCCAGCGAATGGCCGGCAACACAGTGCCCCTTGGCCGACAGCGACAGGCCGCCCTCCTGTTCCAACACCCGCGCGACGGCCAGGGCGTGGGCCATGATTGCCGGCTGGGCATTTTCCGTCAGGGTCAGCTGGTCTTCCGGCCCTTCACGCATGATCGCGAACAGGTGCTGGCCCAGTGCATCGTCCACTTCCTGGAACACGGCGCGGGCGGCGGTGCTGGCAGCGGCAAGTTCGGCACCCATGCCGACCTTCTGGCTGCCCTGGCCCGGAAATACGAAAGCGATCATTGGCAAAGCTCCATCTGCGGAGGAAACGCGGGGCCGTTATGGGCGCACCGGCGATCCGGCAAGGCCGAAGGGCACGATCCTGTTGGCAGAATCATGTCCGATATCGGCCATGCCGAGGAAGGGAATATGCGAGCGGCTGCACCAGTCACGGGCAATCTGTTCGGCCGTGGCACCAAACGGGCGATCATTTTCCGGCACCGCGCTGACCCGGCCCAGCCGCAGCCCGGCAATGCCGCGCAAGTGCTGGGTCACATGGAAAAACAGGCGATCCACGGCGTAGAGGTGCTCGGCCACTTCTTCCACCATCACCACGTGACCGGTCAGGTCCGGCATCAGATCAGTGCCGCACAACATGGCCAGCGTCATCAAATTGAAGGCGACAGCGGGCTGGCCATCCAGCGAACTTTCCAGCCCGCCTTCGTCGCCTGACAGGAAACCCAGCACCCGGCGCACCGCTGCATCGCCGCCGGTACGGCGCAGGTCCACCGGCATCGGGGCATGGAACTGTCGCCCGATCCCGGCGCGGTGCAGTGCAGCCAGCAGGAAGCCGATGTCGGAATAACCGAGGAACGCCTTGCCCCGCGCCGTGTCATCCATCGCCGCCACGGCCTGTGCGGCGATGCGGTTGGCCCCATATCCCCCCTTGGCGCACCAGACGACGTCGAAAGCGGGGTCATTCGCGCAATCGAGCAGTGCGGCCAGGCGCAAGTCATCGTGACCGGCGAAATGGCCTTCCTCGACGAAGCACTGATCATGGAAAGTCAGCGCCAGCTGCGGGTATTCCCGCGCCAATTCCAGCACGCCCACCGCCACGTCACGGGTGATCGGCGTCGATGGCGCGCAGATGGCAATGCGGATCATCCCCCACTCCTAGCCGCCAGTCCGGCTATCGTCACCCCCGGCCCGGCTCTGCATCGTTGAAACCGCTGCCGGAACCGCATAGGCAAAGCGCATGAGCGATACCCGACACGACCTTGCCGCCCGCCCCTGGTTCTTCTGTGGCATTGGTGGATCGGGGATGCTGCCACTGGCCACGATCCTGCGTGGCCTGGGCGCGCAAGTGGCCGGATCGGACCGGTCGTTCGACCAGGGCCGCACACCGGAAAAGTTCGCCTGGCTACAACGTGCCGGGTTCACCCTCTATCCGCAGGATGGGAGCGGCATCACCTCGGCCGATCAGGTGCTGGTCGCCTCCGCCGCTATCGAGGATACCGTGCCCGAAGTCGCCCGCGCCGCGGCCCTTGGCTGCGCGCGGATGACCCGTGCCGAGCTGTTGGCACAACTGTTCAACGCCGCGCCCACCAGTCTGGCGGTAGGCGGCACCAGCGGGAAATCCACCGTCACCGGGATGCTCGGCTGGATCATGCATTACACCGGCCGCAGCCCGACGATCATGAACGGCGCGGTGATGAAGAACTTCGTGTCAGATTCCGTGCCCTTTGCCAGTGCCAAGGTTGGCAGCGGCGGCACTTTCGTGTCGGAAGTGGACGAAAGCGACGGCTCAATCGCGCTTTACCACCCTACGGTGGCGGTGCTGCTGAACATCAGCCTGGACCACAAGAGCATGGAGGAACTGCGTGTGCTGTTCCGCAATTTTGTGGGAACGGCGCAACGGGCAGCGATCAATTTCGACGATCTGGAAGCGCGCGACACGGCCCGCTTTGCGCAGGACTTCGTCTCCTTCGGCATCGACCATCCGGAAGCCACGCTGAGCATCGAACCGGGCACCATCCTGCACTCTGCCACGGGTATCGAAGCCCTGATCGTAGACCGCCGGGACGACACCGGCCATGCGCTGCAACTGAAAATGCCCGGGCGGCACAACCTGTCCAACGCGCTGGCGGCAGTGGCCGGGGCCGTGGCGGCCGGCGTGCCGCTGGACGAAGCGGTGATGGCCCTGGCTGAATTCGAAGGCCTGGCCCGCCGGTTCGACGTGATCGGAACCAGCCCCGGCGGCGTGACCGTGATCGACGATTTCGGGCACAACCCGGAAAAGTGCCGCGCCACCCTGCGCACGCTGAAGGCGCAGCCGGGCCGCGTGATCGCGTTCTTCCAGCCACACGGCTATGGCCCGCTGCGGCAGATGGGCCACGAACTGGCCCAGACCTTTGCGCACGAACTGGGGCCGGATGACGTAACGCTGCTGTGCGATCCGGTCTATTTCGGCGGCACGGTGGACCGCAGCGAAGGCAGCGAACGGATTGTCCAGCTAATCAGGGATGCCGGTGGACAGGCCGAATACCTGCCCACGCGGGATGAATGCGCGGCGCGGATCGTCGCGCTGGCCCGTCCGGGGGACCGGATCGTGGTGATGGGCGCGCGCGACGATACTCTGACGCTGTTTGCGAAAGACCTGCTGGTACGCCTTTAATTGGGCGGCAGCGGGCCGAACGGATCTTCCTCACCACCCAGGTCCATCCCCGGACGCCCTTCCGCGTCAGCCGCATCGCGGTTGTTTTCCTGGCAGACGTATTCCCGCATCTCCCAATCGGGTTGCAACGTGTAATTCTGCACCATCACGTAAGGCTCAGCGAACAGCTCCGGATCGGTGATGGTGATTTCATCCACCAGCCGGTCATGCGCCACGCGGGTGATCCGTTCGCGGAAGCGAGTCTTCTCGGTCGCCTGCAGGCCGGGCACCACGCTGACCATCGGGCTGATGCCAATGGTATCGACCACCAGCGTTTCGCCTTCCCAGTGGCCCACGGAATTGCCGTTGAAGAACAGGTCCGGATCTTCCGGCAGTGCCCGGTCAAGATAGATCCGGCGCACTTCGCTGTAGGTTTCGATCAGGATCGTCACCCGCCCGGGAGTGTAAAGAAACTCGATCGGATAGGGCAGCCGCATGATCCCCGGCATCCCGTTGGGGACGCAGTTGGCCGCCTGCGTTTGCAGGTTGCGGCCTTCCTTCTTCCCCGCTTCGAACGCATCCAGCAGCGCCTGCCCTGCCGGGGTTACTTTCGGCGGTGTCGGGGTGACGCGGGAACCGGAACCGACACCGGGCGACCATACCCCGCTCCAGTCAGGCCAGCCGGTAACCGCGGTGTAAGCCGTAGCCTTGCCCACGGGCTGGCTGGCAGCAGCCGCTGCCGCCTCTTGCGCCTGGACCGGGCTGGCTGCCAGAAAGACAGCAGACAGCATAAACGCGCTAATCACGGATCGCATATCCATTCCCTTTTTCTGAAATCGCATCGCCAGGTGCGTCATCGTGCGCGGTAGAACCGGATCCGCACTGCCGGGACCGGCGAATTCGGGGCCATTTCCAGCGTGCCGACAAAGGCCGTCTGGCTCATCCATTCATACTTCCCGCGCGGGGCTTCAAACACGGGTTGGGTCCGCACCGGCTGGCCAGGGCACAGCGCGCCCTTGTTGATCACGTTGATGATCACGCCATCGTCGGTCTTGAGGAAATAATCCGCTTCCACATCGGTGCAGCCATCGGCACGGCGCAATTGCCAGTCCCAGCCGCCGGGCAAGATCTCGCCTTTCATGCCCGGCCCTTCAAACCTGCCGCCGGTGATGGGAATGATGTTCCGCCCGCCGCGTGCCGTGTCGCCCGGGGCAACGGCTTTACCCAGTTCCACGGTTTCTTCGAACACGAATTCCAGCACGGGTGCCGCCGGGGCCTGCTGGGCGGCAGCAGGCACAGCGACGCACAGCACCAGGGCTGGAAGGGCGATTGCTTTCACGGATTGTCTCTCCCATATTTTTTGTGGAGGTTAGCGATGACTGGCATGCCCGGCAACCTGGTGCCGGCCCCGCCCCCTGTGGCGTCACAGCAGCATTGCCGATGCCAACCCGCAGGCCTGTTCGCCACGGGAAGCCTTGCATTCTGGGCCTGCTGCTGTATGGGCCCCGCTTCCCCGCCGGATAAGGCAGGGAAATCTGCAAGAAAGCCGGAGGGGCACTGTGCGATCCGCGCACCAGTGCCAGCGATCGGCCTAAAGTGAAAGGACGCGGACATGGCTCTGTACGAGCATGTTTTCCTCGCGCGCCAGGATTTGAGCCAGGCTCAGGTCGACGCGCTTGCCGCCAGCGCCACGGAAATCGTGGAATCGATGGGTGGCAAGGTCATCAAGACCGAAAGCTGGGGCCTGAAGGGCCTGGCATACAAGATCGACCGTAACCGCAAGGCCCACTTCGTTCTGATGAACATCGAAGGCCCGGGCCCGCTGGTTGCTGAACTCGAACGTCAGAACAACATCAACGAAGACGTCCTTCGTTGGCTGACCGTCGCCGTTGAAGAGCATGAGGAAGGTCCGTCCGTCCAGATGCGCAAGAACGAGCGCGATCGCAAGCGTCGTGGTGGAGAAGCATAATGGCCCGTCCGTTCTTCCGTCGCCGCAAGTCCTGCCCGTTTTCGGCCAAGGACGCTCCGATCATCGATTACAAGGACGTGCGCCTGCTTCAGGGCTTCATGTCCGAACGTGGCAAGATCGTTCCCAGCCGCATCACCGCCGTTTCTGCCAAGAAGCAGCGTGAACTGGCCCGTGCGATCAAGCGCGCCCGCCACCTGGGCCTGCTGCCCTACATCGTGAAGTAAGGAGCAGACACCATGCAAATCATCCTGCTCGAACGCGTCGAAAAGCTCGGCTCCATCGGTGACGTCGTCACCGTGAAGGACGGCTTCGCGCGCAACTACCTGCTGCCGCAGAAGAAGGCGCTGCGCGCCAACGAAGCGAACCGCAAGGTATTCGAAGCCAACCGTGAACGGCTGGAAGCTGAAAACGCTTCGCGCCGCAGCGATGCCGAAAAGGCTGGCGAAAAGGTGGAGGGCGCCGAAGTGGTGCTGATCCGCGCTTCGTCCAACTCCGGCCAGCTCTACGGTTCCGTCAGCGTCCGCGACATCGCCGAAGCGCTGAAGGCCATTGGTCACAATGTGAACAAGGGCCAGATCGTTCTGGAACGCCCCATCAAGACGCTCGGCATTTTCGACGTCAAGGTTTCGCTGCACCCGGAAGTGGCTGTGACGGTCAAGGCCAACATCGCCCGTTCGGACGACGAAGCTGCGCTGCAGAGCCAGGGCGTCGACGTGATGGCGCAGATCTTCGAAGAAGATCGTGGCGAGAGCGAAGGCTTCACCGAAGCATTCGATCCCGACCGGGAACTGGGCGACCTGCCCCCGGCTGAAGACGAAGACGAACCCGCCGAAGGCTGAACCATCGGTTCAACCTGACGCGAAAGGGGGCGCGGGACCAGCAGGTTCCGCGCCCCTTGTCGTTCACGTTGTCGTTCAGGCCGACACGGTCTCAGCGCAGGCGCGCGCGTGTTTCAAGATCAGTCAGGCGCTGGTCGAGGTATGCGCGGTCAGCCGCCGTGACCGACAGCCGCGCATAGGCCGCTTCCAGCCGCGACAAGTCGCCGTGTTCAACCCGCAGCTGTGCGACAGCGGATGTGCCCAGGCCATTGCGGGTCAGGGCTGCGGCAATCGCATCAAGCCGCTGGCGCGGGGTAAGCACGGCTGTGCCGCTACCGTAGACCGTATCCCCCACCCGCACGTCCAGCGCGTCGAGCCGGGCATCGAGATCGCTGCGTTCTGCTGCACTGATCTGGCCGTCGCGGATATAGCCCGCTTCAATCCGCACCAGGGCGGCGTAGTCATTCTTCAGCGTCGTTCCCGCGGTGCGCGTCAGGCGCCGGGCAGCAACGGCAGCGTCGACCCGTCGGTTGAACTCCACGCGCCCGTCGGCAACTTCAGTGGTGGCCGGCTGGTTGTCGAATTCGGTCCCACCTGAAGCCAGCGCCTGGGTCAACGCGCCATACCCGTCGGCCAGTTCGGTCTGCTCCTGCGTGGTAAAGCGGCCATCGGCACCGTACCGTGCTTCCAGCTGGACCAGGTTATAGTAATCCGACTTCAGCCGTGCGCCGGTCGCCTGGCTCAGCGTCCCGGCCCGCACATCCGTATCAACACGCGTCTCGAACTGGGCACGCTGGTCCGCCAGCGGCTTGCGCCCCGCTGCCCACTGGGATTCCAGCGTTGCGCTCGCGCCAAGACGGCCGCCAAACAGAGTGCCGAGAATCTGGCCGATCCGGTCCCGCTGGCTTTCCTGGGTAGTGGTTGTCGTACTGGTCTGGGCCGCTGCGGGGACAGCCAGACCGGCCAGGGCAATCGCGGCGGTAACGGTGAATTTCTTGTCCACGAGCACACTCTCCAAATATTCTGTTCAATTGGGCTATAAACCGGGGCCGAGCGCGCCTGTTCCCCAGTCACCCCTGCAGCTTGGGTTGGGGGTTGGCCCATGGGGCCCGAGTTGCTATCTGTGCACATGGATTCACGGAACATCATCGCCAGCCTTACGCAGCTGCACGACGAGGCTGTTGCCCGTCTTCGCGCCGACATCGCCACCTTTGTTCGCACCGGGGAAACTCCGCCGGCAGAAAGCCGGCAGGACGGCAGTTACTGCTACCCCGAATTGCGGGTCCATTTCAGCGGCAAGGGCCGCCCCAGCGAGCGGACCCGCGCTTTCGGCAGGCTGTCCCTGCCGGGAACTTACGCGACCACCATCACCCGCCCCCGCCTGTTTGCGGACTATCTGTCAGAACAGCTGGACCTGCTGGAAACCGATTACGAAGTGACCTTCGAAGTCGTCCGCTCGCGGCAGGAAATCCCCTATCCCTATGTCCTCGACGGGCAGCAGGGGGCGGCCATGGCGGGCATCAAGGCAAGCGACATCGCCCGCCACTTCCCGACCACCGAACTGGCGCTGATCGGCGATGAACTGGCCGATTGCATTGAACTGGGCATTCCGGGTGAACCGATGCCGCTGTCGCTGTTCGATGGCTTGCGGACCGATTTCAGCCTCGCCCGCCTCGCCCATTACACCGGCACCGCAACCGAGCATTTCCAACGCTTCATCCTGTTCACCAACTATCACCGCTATATCGATGAATTCGTTGACTGGGCGGGGGAACAGGTGGGCCAGGGGTTCTATACCGCCCTGTCAGGCGCTGGCGGCCTGTATATCGGCCAGCAAACCCAGGCCGCACGCGGGCAGTTGTCCGACACTGCATGGCGGCGGCACCAGATGCCGGCCTATCACCTGATCGCGCCCGGCGGCATGGGTATCACGCTGGTCAACATCGGCGTCGGCCCTTCCAATGCCAAGACGATCACCGATCACCTGGCCGTGCTGCGGCCGGAAGCCTGGCTGATGATCGGTCACTGTGGCGGCCTGCGCGATACGCAGAAGATCGGAGATTTCGTGCTCGCCCACGCCTATTTGCGGGATGACCACGTGCTGGACAGCGTGTTGCCGCCGGAAATTCCCCTGCCCGCCATCGCCGAAGTGCAGCAGGCACTGGCGCTGGCGGCAGAAGAAGTCAGCGGCACCCACGGGCATGATCTGAAAGAACGGATGCGCACCGGTACGGTGGTCACCACCGATGATCGCAACTGGGAACTGCGCTACACCCAATCCGCCCGCCGCCTTTCGCAAAGCCGGGCGATCGGGATCGAGATGGAGAGCGCCACGGTCGCCGCACAAGGGTATCGCTTCCGCGTTCCTTACGGCACGCTGCTGTGCGTATCGGACAAGCCGCTGCATGGCGAAATCAAGCTGCCGGGGCAGGCCAATCTGTTCTACGAACAGGCGATTGCCGCGCACCTGCAAATGGGCATCCGCGCCTGTGACCACTTGCGGGCAGAAGGGAACCGCCTGCACAGCCGCAAGC
>JBARAF010000110.1:0-6745 GCA_049791695.1 Croceibacterium sp. | reverse complement strand
ACGCCCGCCCAACCCGCCCCCCGCCAGGCAGCGGGCGCGCAAGCCGGCTCAGCTCCGCCCAGTGAATGGTGGTCCCCCGGCGAACCCCGCAAGGTTCCCGAATGGATCGAATATCCCAACGAATATGGCCGCCTTGGCGTGTTCAATTCCGGGGGCGCCTTTGACACGGCAGGCCACCCGTTCTTCGAACCGATCGGCACCAATGGCCGCGCCTGCGTCAGTTGCCACCAGCCGGCGGATGGGATGACCCTGTCCGTGCGGACCATCCAGGACCGCTGGCAGGAAACCGGTGGGAAGGATCCGATCTTCGCCCCGATAGACGGGATGAATTGCCCCAACCTGCCCCCGGCCGATCCGGCATCCCATTCGCTTCTGCTGAAGCGGGGCCTGTTCCGGGTGTTCGTGCCGTGGCCCCCCAAAGCTGCCGATGGCTCGGCCATAGATCCCGAATTCACCATCGAAGTCGTGCGCGATCCGGGCGGCTGCAACCTTGACCCGAAGTACGGCATCAACAGCGATAATCCGACCATTTCGGTCTATCGCCGGCCGCGCCCGGTCGCGAACCTGAAATATGTCGTCCAGCAGAAGTTTGGCGTCAGCCCGTTCGTGGGCAAGACCGGCGATGCGGCGATGCGCGATCCGGAAACCGGCCGCCCGCTCAACATGAACATGATGGCGGATGCCCGTTTCCCGACCTTGCGGATGCAGGCCGTGGCTGCCGGCGAAACCCACCTGCAATTGCTGAACCGGATGACCGATGCCCAGTTTGCCCGGATCGAAGAGTTTGAACGGCAGATTTACGTCGCGCAGGTCAACCGCACGGGCGCAGGATCGCTGGTGGAAGACGGCGGTGCCAAGGCCTTTGGCCCCCGCAACCTGTTGCTGGGGGAAGAAGGGGTGTTGGGCAACAACACCACCCGCTGGGTCTTCCCGATGGGCGACGTGTGGCAGGCGCCCGCGCCGGGCAACAGCGCCGAACAGGTCGCCATGCGGGAATCGATCCGCCGTGGGCAGGAAGTGTTCCACTTCCGCACTTTCTGGATCAAGGATTCGATGCACCTGAACACGGTCGGCCTGGGCAATCCGACCAAGCGGACCTGTGCCACCTGCCACGGGATGCACATGACCGGGATGGATTCCGCCAACGGCTGGATGGACATCGGCACCACAAACCTGCCCTGGGCGCGCGAGGTTCCGCGCAATCCGTGGACGGACGAGCGGGAGCTGATGCCGCTGTTCAAGGTGACCTGCAAAGCCAGCGTTCCGCCCCACCCCTACCTCGGCCGCGTCATTTATACGCAGGATCCGGGGCGCGCGCTGATGTCGGGCAAGTGCAACGATGTGGGCACGATCGTGATGCAGCAGTTCCGTGGCCTGGCGGCACGGGCGCCCTATTTCTCGAACGGATCGGCCAGCAATATCGCCGAGCTGATCAACTTCTATGATCGCCGCTACAACATCGGTTACACCGAGCTTGAGCGGACCGATCTCCTCAATTTCCTCAGCAGTCTTTGAGAGGGAACCGGACATGAAAACCGTCTCTGTCGCCGCCCTCACTCTGGCCCTGGCCACGTCGCAGGCCGTGCAGGCCAAGGACCAGGCGCTGGCCTTCATTTCCTGCCCGATCGTGCGCGATACCAGCAGTGTGCCCTGCTGGTTGGCCGAATTTGACGGCCAGTTGTATTACATGGGCATCCAGACCGACGTTTCGGCGGACTTCAATCCGCCATCGCTGGGGCACAAGGTGCTGGTGGAAGGCACGGTTGCCGCCAATGGCCAGGAAATCTGCGGCGGCAAGGTGCTGGACCCGGTCAAGGTCTCCGTCCTTCCGGAGCTTTCGCCTGAATGCAACACCCTGCTGATGATGGAGGACCGTTACGAACTGCCGTTCGAAGCGCCCCGTCCGCCCGGTCCCAGCAAGGGGCGGCTGGCTTTCACTTATGCGCCCCCGCCACCGATGCCGGTCGCACCGTTTCCGGAAAAGACCTTCACGATCCAGTACGATTTTGACGGGAAGGTGAATTTCCAGACGCCGCGCTTCCTGACCCCGGCGCTGGATTACGCGCGCCATGTCCATGCCCGGCGGATCGAGATCACCGGATACCGGACCTCGGTCGCGCTCAGCGACAACCGCGTGGTCAGCGAACGCGAGCAGATGGGCACCATCCGGGCGCAACAGGTGGCTGATCTGCTCCGCGGCGCAGGACTGACCGATCCCGAATATTCGGTGCGCGGCGTGGATGATGCTGCCGCCGGCGGGCCGGAACAGCGCCGCGTCACAATCCGCATCATTCCGGGCGGGTAGCCCGCACCAAAGCACAACCATAAGCGCAACAGGGGGAAGAGTTCATGGGCATAGTCACCAAGCGCATTCGGCGCGGCAAATCGTCGCATCTGGCCGTGGCAACCGCATTGCTGGCGGTGGCGGCCTGGCCGGTTGCAGCGCAGGCGCAGGATCAGGAACAGGAAGATGCCGCAACCGAGGCCGGGGATGAAGCGATCCTGGTCACTGCATCCCGCGTGCGCAGCAGCGGGTTTACCGCGCCAACGCCGCTCACCGTGCTTGGGGCCGACCAGATCGAAGCGGTCGCGCCGACGCAGGTGCAGGACATCCTGGCGCTGGTCCCCAGTTTCCGCACAACCGGGCAGCCGGCCTCGGCCACGACATATGCCGATCTGCGCGGCATCGGTGCGCAGCGTACGCTGGTGCTGGTGGACGGTCGGCGGCACGTGTCGACTTTCTCAGACGGCACGGTGGATCTGGGCGTCATCCCCACCATCCTGGTGTCGCGGACCGAAGTGGTCACCGGCGGTGCCTCTGCTTCCTGGGGCTCGGACGCGGTGGCCGGGGTCATCAACCTGATCCTGAAGGATGACCTGCAAGGCATTGAAGGCACGGCCCAGGGCGGCATTTCCGATTATGGCGATGCCGAAAACTATCTGTTCTCCCTGGCTGCCGGGACCGATTTTGCAGGCGGGCGCGGCCATTTCCTGATCGGGGGCGAATATTCGCGCGATTACGGTATCCGCGGGCTGCAACAGCCGCACACCTCGCGCCCCTGGACCGGGCGCGGCTCGGTCGGCAATTCCGCTTTCGCCACCAACCAGCAGCCGGGCACGCTCTACAGCGAGGATGTCCGCCGGGCTGACGTTTCGACGGGCGGCCTGATCACCAGCGGCCCGTTGCGCGGGCTGCAGTTCGGCCCCGGCGGCACGACGTCGCAATTCGGGTTCGGGCAGGTTTACGGCAACAACATGATCGGCGGGACCGACAATTTCGGCGATGCGCCGACGCCGGGTGGCGACCTGAAGTTCCCGTTCGAACGGTACACGGTCATGGGCCGGGCATCTTACGATGTGACCGATTCCTTCAGCCTGTTTGCCGAAGGGACATTCGCCCACGTGTTGTCGGGCGGCCTGGCCCAGCCCGCGCGCAACAACGGCGCAGTTTCCGGCGCGGCCAATTGCACCAGCACAGTGCTCGTCTCCGCGCTCGGGTCGATCCAGGTGCCGATCAGCAACCCTTATCTCAGCGCTGCCGTGAAGCAGCAGATGCAGAACGCCAATGTTACCTGCTTCAACATGGGCCGGGTGTTCATGGATCCGGGCATGGGGGAATTCACCGTGCGTGACGGTTCGCCGGCGATCTATCGCGGTGTGGTCGGCGCGGAAGGAGCGTTGTTCGGCAACTGGCGGTGGGATGCCTATTACCAGTTTGGTCGCAACAAGTTTGAACAGCGCCGGGACGGCAACGTCAACGTGGCCAACTTCCGCCGCGCGATCGATGCGGTCGCGGTCGGCTCCAACATCCTCTGCCGCGTCAACGCCGATGTCAGCACGACCAATGACGACCCGGCCTGCCAGCCGTTCAACCTGTTCGGCAACGGTTCGCCTTCTGCCGCTGCCATCGCTTATGTCACCGGCACTTCGGCCTTCGACATGATCACCAAGCAGCAGGTGGCAGCATTCAGTGCCAATGGTGATTTGCTGACTTTGCCGGCAGGCCCGGTCAGCGCAGCATTTGGTGCCGAATACCGCAACGAGGAAATTGACGCGGTCGCCGATCCGGTGTCCCAGAACAACGGTTGGCATTCGTCCAATCGCAAGGGGATCGTCGGCGAATTCAACGTCAAGGAGGTGTTCGGCGAACTCGCCGTGCCACTGATCCGCGACGTGCCACTGGGCCGGGCGCTGGACCTCAACCTCGCGGCCCGGTTTACCGATTACAGCTCATCCGGCGGCGTCACCACGTGGAAGGCGGGCCTGACCTGGGAAGTCACCGATGACCTGCGCCTGCGCGCCACCCGCTCGCGCGATATCCGGGCGGGCAATCTGGGCGAATTGTTCACGCCAACCGCAGTGGCCGTCACCAACGTGCGCGATCCCCGCACGTCCGCAGTTAACCCGGTTCCGGTGACCACGCAGGGCAACCGGTCGCTCGCGCCGGAAAAGGCCGATACCCTGACCGCGGGGATCGCCTATCAGCCGTCCTGGTTGCCCGGCGTGCGGCTGTCGGTGGATTATTACGACATCAAGATCGACGGCCAGATCGGCTCGTTGGCGGCTGACGATATCCTGCGCCAATGCTTCCTCGAAAACATCACAGTCTTCTGCGATGCCGTCACAACCGGCAACAATGGTCTAGTTACAGGCATTGTCCGTCAGTTCGAAAACCTGGACCGGTTTGCCACCCGCGGCGTGGATATCGAAACATCCTACCAGACGACGGTGGCCGATCTTTTCGGTCCGGGGGAAGCGGATCTGAACTTCCGCGTGCTGGCCAATTATACCGACAGGCTGGCCACCACGGCCGCCGCCACGGGGGCAACCACGGATGTTGCCGGGCAACTGGGTAACCCGCACTGGACGGTCTTCGGCTCGGCGCGATACAAGGGTGAACGCCTCGGCACCTCCCTCGATCTGCGCTGGTATGGCGGCGGGGCGATCAGCAACGTTCTGATCGAAGGGCTGATTTCCCGCGACGGTGTGAACATCAACCGGGTGAAGCCCACGCTCTATACCAACGTGACGATGGACTACGATTTCTCTGCCGCCGGGGATGACAGCCTGCAACTGTTCGTGCGGGTCGCCAACCTGTTCAACAAGGCCCCGCCCTTCCCGGTCACCGGCGAAGGCCGGACGCTCTATGATCCCACAGGCCGGTCGTACAAGGCAGGGGTTCGCTTCAAGTTCTGACGCTCCGGGGCGGCGCGGTGGTCCCTCAAGACCGGGCGTCGCCCCGCCAATCCTGATGCTGGTTGCCATGGACGGCCCCGGCAAAGAGCCCTAATGAAAGCGCAATCATGGGCTTTGCCAGAAGGCCGGGGAGGCATTGGGTGACGGCGTTGGAGCAGGCTTCCGCACTGGAAGAAGGGATCGGCCGCAAGGTCATGCTGCGGCTGGTGGTCCCGTGCGCGTTGTTCATCCTGATCGGGGCGATCGACCGCACCAACGTTGGCTTCGCGGCGCTGCAGATGAATGCCGATCTTGGCCTCAGTGCCACCCAGTTCGGCTTCGGCGCGGGCGTGTTGTTCATTGGCTACGTCCTGGCGAAATATCCCAGTGTGCTGCTGTTCGAACGGATCGGCATGCGCCGCTGGCTGGCCTTGATCACCCTGGCCTGGGGCGTGGCGGCCACGGGCATGGCTGCAGTGCAGACAGCGGGGCAGATCTATGGCTTGCGGCTGTTCATCGGCTTCATGGAAGGCGGCTTGTCTTCCGGCCTGATGCTGTACCTCAGCCAGTGGGCGCCGGAACGGTGGCGGGCGACCGTGCTGGCCGTGCCGATCATGTCGATCAATGTCAGCCAGGTGATCGGTGCACCACTTTCCGGCCTGCTGCTGGATCTCGACAATCCACTTGGTATCGCGGGCTGGCGGTTCATGTTCCTGGTCGAAGGCCTGCCTGCGCTGGCTCTTGGCCTGTTCGCCCTGCTCTATTTTCCTGAAACGCCAGCCGAGGCTCGCTGGCTCGGCCAGGCAGAGCGCGACTGGCTGGGCGAAAACGTCAAAGGTGCGCAGAAACCTGCCCATGCTGGCGACCGCGCCGGGCGGTGGGACGCGCTGAAAAGCCCGGCCGGATGGACTTGCGCGCTGATCTGGTTCTGCATTCTGGCCAGCAATTACGGCGTGCTGTTCTGGTTGCCGACTATCGTCCAGGGCGTCACCGGCCTGTCCCCCACCCAGACCGGATTGCTGGTAGCCCTGCCCAATGCGGCCGGCGCGATCGGCCTGCTGCTGAACGCGCGCCATTCGGACAAGACGGGCGAACGGATCTTCCACGTGGCCGTGCCGGCGGTCCTCGGAGGATCGGGTCTGATGGCGGCCTATCTGCTCGGCCCGGGGCTGCCCGGCCTGCTGATGCTGATATTCGGCGGTGCCTGCACGGGCTGCACGGTTTCCGCATTCTGGGCCATTCCCACCAAGATCCTGCCGCCGAAGGCGCTGGCGATGGGGATCGTTATGATCAATATGCTGGGCAGTTTCGCGGGGGCGACAGTGCCCACGGCGATGGGTTGGCTGCGCGAGAGCAGCGGATCATTCCTGCCGCCCACTATGCTGCTGTTCGCCATCGCGCTGGTCAACGGCGCGCTGTGCCTGATCGTCCGCCGCCAGTTGCGCAGTGCCTGACGGGGCATCATCCCGGCGCGGCATCGTGCTGCTGCTGGGCGGGATTGCCGCGCTTGGCTCTGCCGCTACCCAGCTGCTGGTACCCGCCCTGCCGCTCATCGCGCGCGATTTGCGTG
>JBARAF010000109.1:0-14737 GCA_049791695.1 Croceibacterium sp. | reverse complement strand
GTGCGGCTGGCCGCGCTGGGCCCGCGCATCGCGGCGGCGGCGGGAACTGGTTGGGCCGATCTGCGCAGTGCCGCCATGCCGGGGGAGGGCAGCCTGTTGGCTTTGGCGCAGGAGATGTGCCATTAAGCGCTCAGAATTATGGACGAAATATACACAACCCGCACCGCGCCTGCCCGGCGCCGCAGCCCGGCCCGCGCCATTCTCGGCATTGCCCTGGTGGCATTTGTGCTGGGCGCGGCGGGGATGTGGTACCTCGCCGGGCGCGATGAACTGCACGCCGGCAACTGGTTCGGCCTGTGGCCACAGGCGGAAGCGCCGCAATCGTCCGCCGCCCCGGTAACCGTTGCCGCACTGCCTGCCGCCACGTCACCCGCGCTGCCCCAGGGTGCGCTGGATCAACGCATCGCCGCGATGGAGCAGCGCCTCGCTAGGCTGGACCTGCAAGCCCAGGCCGCTGCGGGCAATGCCGGCCGAGCCGAAGGGCTGCTGGTGGTCTTCGCTGCCCGCCGCGCGATCGAACGCGGGGCTCCGCTTGGCTATCTGGAAGACCAGTTGCGCCTGCGCTTTGGTGATGCCCAGCCCAATGCGGTGCGGCGGATCGTGGCTGCGGCCAAGAGCCCGCTGACGGTGGACCAGCTGGTGCTGCGGCTGGAAGGGTTGTCAGCTGCGCTGGCTACGGCCCCGCGCAATGAAGGATTTTTTGACCGGGTTGGCCGCGAACTGGGCCAGCTGTTCGTGGTTCGCCGCGACGATACCCCGTCACCCGCCGCGCAAAACCGGCTGGAACGGGCGCACCTGTTCCTGGAATCGGGCCGCTTCGAGGCGGCGATTGCCGAAGTGCGGATGTTGCCCAATGCCTCTGCCGCGGTGGACTGGCTGGCCGATGCGGATCGTTTTGCCACCACCCAGCGCGATCTGGACCAGCTGGAAAGCTTCGCCCTGCTCGAACCGCGTACCCTGCGTGATGGCGAAGGGGCGCAGATCCAGCAACCGAGCCCGGTGGTTCCGGCGCAGTAAGCGTTCCCTCCCCGTCAACGGGGCGGACCGTCAGCCCCGCAGCAGTTCCGGCAACTTGCCCGAAACGCCGCGCGCCTCGTCCATGAAGAAGCCTTTCAACAGCGGCGTACGCTGCACCGCGCCCATGCCCAGCCGGCGGATGGCGGAGGGCAGCTTGCCGGGGATGCCGAACAGCTTGGTCAGCGAATCGCAGGCCAGCGCCACGGTGAAACTGTCCAAAGCGCGCCAGCGTTCGTACCGGGCGAGCAATTGCGCATCGCCGGGTTCCAGGCCCAGCCGTGCGCCGTCCACCAGCACTTCCACCAGCGCGCCGACATCGCGCAGGCCCAGGTTCAGCCCCTGCCCGGCGATCGGGTGGATACCGTGCGCGGCATCACCGACCAAGGCGAGCCGCTGCGCGGTGATGCGGGCTGTGTGCTGGAAACCGAGCGGGTAAGACGTACGCGGCCCGGCCAGCGCCACTTGCCCCAGCACGCCGTGGGTGCGGCGCATGATTTCTCCAATGAAGGCGGTATCGTTCAGGCCCAGCGTCCCCGCTGCGTCCTTCTCGTTCACGCTCCACACCATCGCACTGCGGTGGGTGCCACCGGGCAGGTCGCGCAAGGGCAACAAGGCGAACGGGCCGGTGGGGTAGAAGATTTCCCACGCCACCCCGCCGTGCGGCTTAGCATGGGTAAGCCCCTGGATGATGGCGCGATGCTGGTAATCCCAGTGCGCCAGTTTCAGCCCGGCCTCGTCACGGGTGGGGCTGCGGCGGCCTTCGGCGGCGACCATCAGGCTGGCTTCCAGCACTGCGCCGGTGTTCAGCGTGGCGGAAACGCCATGTTCGCCGCGCTCGCGCGCCGTCACTTCGACACTGTGGTGCCAGGAAATCAGCGGTTCGCGTTCCGCCGCCGCGAACAGCGCCACGCGCAGGTCGCGGTTGGTGTACATCAGGCCCAGCGAACCTTCGCCTTGCTTGGGCTTGAAGTCGATCCGGCCGGGCTTCATCCCGTCGGTCACCGCGATCTCCTCGATCGGGCAGCCGAGCGGGGCCAGCTGGTCGGCCAGCCCGATGTTGGTGAACAGGTTCCAGCTGGCCGTGGAAATGGCGCTGGCGCGGCCGTCGAAGTTCTCCGCCGTCAGCTCCGCCGGGTCAGCCCGGTCGACCACGTGGCTGGAAAGGCCCTTGCGGGCTGCTGCGAGGGCCAGGGTCATGCCAACGAGGCCGCCGCCGAGGATCAGGAGATCACGCTTGTCCGCCATAGTCCCGTCACCTAGATCGTGGGCCACCATGCGCGCAAGCACCATCCCCACCATCAAGGCCCTGCTGGCGCTGTTCGCGCTGCTTTTTGCCCTGCCTGTGGCTGCCCAGCCATCAACCGTTTCGGCCCGCCCGGACATGATGGACCGCGGCCCGGCCTCGCTGCTGGCCGAACAATCGGTGATGCCGGGCGAGTCGGTGGACCTGGCGATCCGCTTCCTGCCGCACGAAGGCTGGCACGGGTACTGGTCCAACCCCGGTGATGCCGGGCAGGGAATGTCGCTGGAATGGACCTTGCCGCCGGGGTGGAAGGCGGGTGATCCGCAATATCCGGTGCCGCAGACCCTGCTGATCCAGGGGCTGATGAACCACGTGTACGAAGGCGAACATGCGGTGATCGTGCCGCTGACGGTGCCGGCCAATGCGCCGGTAGGGCAGGCTTTCCCGGTCACCTTGTTCGCCCAGTGGCTCAGTTGCAGTGACAGCCTGTGCGTGCCGCAATGGGCCACACTCAGCACCACGGTGCAGGTCGGCGCGAATGGCGCGGCCGATCCTCGGTTCGATGGCTGGCGCGCTGCGCTGCCGCCGTTGCTGGACCGGGCGGCGACGTTCGATCTGGGGCGTGACCGGCTGCGCGTGGCGATCCCGCTGCCGGCGTCGCTGAAGCTGGAACAGCCACACCTGTTCATCGGTGAAACGCAGCTGGTCGATTACGCCGCAGTGCAGACGTTCTACCGCCAGGGTGACGTGCTGGTGGCCGAAATTCCGCGCAAGGGGCTGGCCGAAGGGGCCAACACGATCAGTGGCATCCTCAAGCTGGATGCCGACGGCAATGGCGTGCGCTTCAGCGCGAAGCCGGGGACGGTGCCCACGGGCGGGGACCGGATTGCAGGCGGGCCTGCCGCCGCGCTCGCGCCGCTGTGGCTGTTGCTCGGCGGCGCGCTGCTCGGCGGGCTGGTGCTGAACCTGATGCCGTGCGTGTTCCCGATCCTCAGCCTGAAAGCGCTGACGCTGGCCCGCGCGGGCGAAAGCGAGGCCGAAGCGCGGCGTGAAGGCGTGGCCTACACCGCCGGGGTGATCCTCGCCTGCCTTGCACTGGGCGCGCTGCTGCTGGTGCTGCGGGCAGGCGGCAGCGAAGTGGGCTGGGCGTTCCAGTTGCAGGAACCGGGCGTGGTCGTGGCGCTGCTGGTGCTGGCCGTGGCGATCACCGCCAACTTTGCGGGCCTGTATGAATTGCCGAGCCTGTCCTTCACCCGCAGCGGCGGGCGGGCGAGCGCCTTTACCACTGGGCTGCTGGCGGCTTTCGTCGCCACGCCGTGCACCGGGCCGTTCATGGCCGCGGCGCTGGGCGCGGCGCTGGTGTTGCCGTGGTGGCAGGGGCTGGTGCTGTTCGCCGTGCTGGGCCTGGGACTGGCGCTGCCGTTCCTGCTGCTCGGCTTCGTCCCGCCCCTGCGGAGGATGCTTCCCAAACCGGGCAAGTGGATGGATACGTTCCGCCGTGTGTTGGCCGTGCCAATGGGGCTGACGGCGCTGGCGCTCGCGTGGCTAGCCTATCGGTTGAGCGGGCCGTGGTTTGCGCTGCTGGGCCTTGGCATTGCCGCGGCTTTGCTGGCGGTGCTGGTCGCATGGCAACGGGGCCGCAAGCCGTTGGCGCTGGGATCGCTGGTGGCGGCGGCCTTGGCTGCAGTGGCCCTGCCGCAAGTAATGACCGAGCCGGGGGCGGCGGAGGAAAGCCTGCTAAATCCCGTCCCCTTCGATGAGTTCGTGCTTGCCGACACAGTCTCGTCGCAAGGCAAACCGGTGTTCCTGTGGTTCACCGCCGACTGGTGCCTGACCTGCAAGGTCAACGAAAAGGTCGCCATCGAGCGCGAGGAGACCAGGGCGGCGTTCGAGAAAGCGGGCGTAGTGGCCATGCGTGGCGACTGGACCCGGCGCGATCCGGCAATCACCCGCTTCCTGACCGAACAAGGCGCAGCGGGCGTGCCGCTGTACCTGTGGTACGTTCCTAACCGGGCCCCGCAACAACTGCCTCAGGTACTGACGCCGGATACGCTGGTGGCGCTGGCCGAAGCGAGCAGCCGCTAAAGCCGTTTCACGGCCTCGGCGTCGGTTCCGGCGTCGGTACCGGGGATGGCGTGGGGGTAACCTCCGGCGTTGGAGCCTGCGTGTGCCCGCTCGCCCGGCACCAGGTTACGAATTCACCCGGAATCCGGCTCGGCGCCATGATCAGCGAACCGCCGCCGGGCAAGGTCGCTTCCAGTTCGGTCATGCCGGTGAACACATCGTTCAATTCGTCGGCGGCGGGCAGGGCGCCCTGCCAGCGCCATTCGCTGCCCGACAGGGTGGCATCCACCTTGAACCGGCTGATCCGCCCGCTGCCGATCACCGGGAACATTGCTTTCAGCCCCGGCCGCGCGGGCACGTGGCGGATCACCACCAGTTGCGCCGGCTGCTCCTTCAGCTTGCAGGCGAGCGTCATCAGCGGCGGTGCCCCGGCCTTGCCGAAATGGACTGCCTGGCCATCCTTGCTGACGGTCCAGGCGGCATCTGCCGTATCGGGCGAAGTCATCGGCGGCCCGGCCACATGCCGCGCTGCGTCGAGCGAAAACCGTTCCACCTGCACCGGCGCTTCATCCTGCCCACAGGCGGAGAGCATGGCCAGCATTCCAAACCCGACTATTGCCTTCACTTGCCCCACTTCCGTTGCGTCTTGCCGTACCGCATCTTGCGCGTGCCGGGTTTGCCTTCGTTGCTGCGGCCCACCAGGGGCGCTTTCTTCTGGTCGTCGGGCAGGCCGAGTTCGTCGTTTTCCAGCCGGCGGATTTCGTCGCGCAGGCGGCCTGCGGTTTCGAATTCCAGATCGGCGGCAGCGGCGCGCATCCGTTTTTCCAGGTCCTCGATATAACTGCGCAAGTTGTGGCCGACGAGGTTGTTCCGTGCCTCATCCCCGGTGTCGACCAGCACGCTGTCCTGCGCCGCCGTGTGGGCGACGATATCGTGGATGTTGCGCTTGATGGTGGCAGGGGTGATGCCGTTCGCTTCGTTGAACTGGCGCTGCTTTTCGCGGCGGCGGTCGGTTTCGGCGATGGCGCGTTCCATGCTGCCGGTCATCCGGTCGGCATAGAGGATTACCCGACCATCCACGTTGCGCGCGGCGCGGCCGATGGTCTGGATCAGGCTGGTTTCGCTGCGCAGGAAGCCTTCCTTGTCCGCGTCCAGAATGGCCACCAGCCCGCATTCGGGAATATCCAGCCCTTCGCGCAGCAGGTTGATGCCGATCAGCACGTCATAGACGCCGAGCCTGAGGTCGCGGATCAGTTCGATGCGTTCCAGCGTTTCGACATCGCTGTGCATGTACCGCACGCGCACGCCCGCTTCGTGCATGAATTCGGTCAGGTCTTCCGCCATCCGCTTGGTCAGGGTGGTGACGAGGGTGCGGTATCCGGCCTTCGCCGTTTCCTTGCACTCGTAGATGCAGTCCTGCACCTGGTCTTCAACCGGGCGGATTTCCACCGGCGGGTCGATCAGGCCGGTCGGGCGGATGATCTGTTCGGCAAAGGTGCCGCCGGTCTGCTCCATTTCCCAGTTACCGGGGGTGGCCGAGACGGCAAAGGTCTGCGGCCGCATCGCATCCCATTCGTTGAACCGCAGCGGGCGGTTGTCGATGCAACTCGGCAGGCGGAAGCCATATTCGGCCAGGGTCAGCTTGCGGCGGTGATCGCCCTTGGCCATCGCGCCGATCTGCGGCACCGTCTGGTGGCTTTCATCGACGAACAGCAGGGCATTATCAGGCAGGTATTCGAACAGTGTCGGCGGCGGTTCGCCGGGCAAGCGGCCGGTCAGGAAGCGGCTGTAATTTTCGATCCCGTTGCAGCTGCCGGTGGCGGCGATCATTTCCAGGTCGAAATTGGTTCGCTGTTCCAGCCGCTGCGCTTCCAGCAGACGGCCTTCGGCGTGCAGTTCCTTCAGCCGTTCTTCCAGTTCGAACCGAATGGCGTCGGCCGCCTGCTTCATCGTCGGGCCGGGGGTGACATAGTGCGAATTGGCATAGACGCGCACGCTGGACAGGCTGGCACCCTTGGCCCCGGTCAGCGGGTCGAATTCGGCAATATCCTCGATCTCGTCACCGAAGAAGCTGATCCGCCAGGCCATGTCTTCATAGTGGCTGGGATAGATTTCCAGGCTGTCGCCGCGCACGCGGAAATTGCCGCGGGTGAAGGCAACGTCGTTGCGCTTGTATTGCAGCGCCACCAGCTTGCGGATGATTTCGCGCTGGTCGACTTCCTGCCCTTTCTTCAGGTCGAAAATCATAGCGGAGTAGGTTTCGACCGAGCCGATGCCGTAGATGCAGGAAACGGAGGCGACGATGATCACGTCATCGCGTTCCAGCAGTGAGCGGGTGGCCGAATGGCGCATCCGGTCGATCGCCTCGTTCACCGAGCTTTCCTTCTCGATGTAGGTGTCGGACCGGGGCACATAGGCTTCGGGCTGGTAATAGTCGTAATAGCTGACGAAATATTCCACCGCGTTGTCGGGGAAGAAGCTCTTGAATTCGCCATACAACTGCGCGGCCAGGATCTTGTTCGGGGCCAGGATCAGGGCCGGGCGCTGGGTCGCTTCGATCACCTGGGCCATGGTGAAAGTCTTGCCGCTGCCGGTCACGCCCAGCAGCACCTGCGTTTTTTCACCCGCTTGCGCACCGGCCACCAGTTCGGCAATTGCGGTCGGCTGATCGCCTGCCGGTTCGTATTCCGACACGATCTTGAACCGCCGGCCGCCATCCGATTTCTCGGGCCGGGCGGGTTTGTGGGGAGTGAAATTGCCGGAAGTGTCTGGTTCTTCCAGCCCGCGACGGATTACGAGTTCGGACATATGGTGAATATGGGCCTGCCAGCGGCCTCACGCAATCGTTGGCAGGGCTGCTGGTGGCTGGTAAATCAGCTTTAACGGCGGAAACCCCGCCCGATTACCAGCCGGAGTGAGAGGGGAATCCGATGCGCCTGATGAATGTCCTGCCACTGGTTGCAGGATTGGCCCTGGCTGCCTGTGGCAGCGGGGACAAAGCCCCGGCGGCGGGTGAAACCGTTTCGGCCGATCAGGTGGCGGCACGGGCTGCCGGGGCCGCTGCACCGCGGCCCGGAAAATATACCAGCCGCATGGAATTGCTCGACTTTTCGATGCCGGGGATGCCCGATGCGGCCAAGGCGCAGATGCAGCAGGCCTTTGCCAGCGGGTTGGCCCAGGGCAACGAATTCTGCATGACCGCCGAGCAGGCCGATCCGCGCCAGATGTTGCAGAACATGGCGGAATCGAAGTGCAGCTTCAGCCGCTTCGACGTGGACGGCGGCAAGATTGACGCTGACATGAGCTGCACCGGCGATGACGGGATTGCCTCCACCGTGCAGATGCAGGGGCAGATGACGGCGGACAGTTCCACCATGACCATGGCGATGCAGCGCAGCATGGAAGGCATCGGCAAAATGCAGATGAAGATGCGCGTCACATCCCAGCGCACCGGGGACTGCAGCTGACGGCATATCGACGCCGGTTGGGGGCAACGGCGCTGGCGTTCATCATCGGTGGATGCCAGCAAAAAGCCCCGTCACCGCAGGAAATCCTGGAACAGGCCAGTCACCTGGAAGCGCCGCTTCCGGGCCTGTATCGTTCCGAAACGCGGCTGGAAGACTTCGCCCTGCCCGGTGCCAGCAACCGCGATGCACAGCTTGTGCGGCGGCGGATGGGCGGGGTGCAGCCGCAGGTTTCGCAAAGCTGCCTGACGCCGGAACAGGCCCGGCAGGGCTTTGCCCCGCTGGTGCGGCAGTTGCAGCAAGGCGACTGCCGGTTTGACAACTTCGTGGCCAATTCCGGGCAGATGCGGGCAGAACTGCACTGCACCGCGCCGGGCGGCGTGCTGTCACACGTGCAGATGGAAGGCACCGGCGCGGCCAGCGGATCGACGATGCAACTGACCATCGAACAACGCGGGGCCGGCATCCCCGGCGGTTTGCAGACGATGACGCTGAATGTCGTCAGCCGCCGGGTGGGAAGTTGCTGATCGACGGGATCGTACGCTTGGCCGTTTCGTTCATCGCCTGCCAAGACAGTTTTGTTACAGCGGTCCGATGTTCGCCAAACCCACCATGCCCGCCCGCTATGCCGCCGCACGATCGGCGGTGGTCCGCCGTGCGCAGCTGGCCGCACTGCCCGCGCCGCAGGATGCTGGTGGCCCGGCGCTGAAGCTGTTCCTGGCCGAGGCACTGGGCTTTGCCGAACCGCTGCGGCGGCGTTTCCGCCCGCCGTTCGAAGTTGCCCCTGCGCGCCAGCGGCAGGTGGTGATGCTGCTGCCCGGCTTTGCCACCCATCCGCTGCGGATGCGGTACATGGCGCGCAAGCTGGAACAGGCCGGTCACGTGGTCAAACGCTGGGGCCTGGGCTTCAACATGGGGCCGACCGAACAGACGCTGGAACAGCTGGAAGAACGGCTGGAATCGATCGCCTGGACCCACGGCCGTCCGGTGGTGCTGGTGGGGTGGAGCCTGGGCGGGATTTTCGCCCGCGAACTGGCCAAGCGGCGGCCGGATCTGGTGGCCAAGGTGGTCAGCATGGGTTCGCCCTTTTCCGGCACGCCCTATGGCAACAACGTCTGGCGGCTGTACCACCTGGTCACCGGGCACCGGGTGGATTCCCCGCCGATCGAGGCGCGGCTGGCGGAAAAGCCGCCGGTGGAAACCGTGGCGCTGTGGAGCCCGCGTGACGGGATGATTGATCCGCGCTGCGCCGCCGGCCTGCCCGGCGAACGTGATCGCGCCGTGGCCGTGCGCTGCAGTCATCTGGGATTTTCGAATTCTCCCGAGGCAATCACAGCAGTGCTGGCGGAACTGCAACGGGTCTGAAACAACCAGCCAAATGAGGGCTTGGCGCTGGGACCGAGTCGTGCCATGCTGCACTGCAGCAAAGGGATATATGAGCACAACAGGCCAAGCCCCATTCGACGAAATGCTGGCCCCGGACGGGACGGTACGTGAAGCATACAGGGCATATCATCGCTGGTTATCGGAGCAGGACGGCGCATGGATGCGCCGCAAGGCGAGCGAAGCGGAAAGGTTTTTCCGCCGCACCGGCATCACTTTCAATGTCTATGGTGACGACGACGCGGAAGAACGGCTGATCCCGTTCGACATGGTACCGCGCATTGTTTCGGCGCAGGAATGGCGCAGGCTTTCGCGCGGGATCGAACAGCGGGTGCGGGCGCTCAACGCCTTCATGCACGACATGTATCACCGGCAGGAAATCATCCGGTCGGGCCGCCTGCCTGAAAGCCTGTTCCGCCACAATTCCGCCTGGCTGCCGCAGATGGTCGGCTTCACCCCGCCGGGCGCGGTCTATACCCACATTGTCGGGATTGACCTGGTGCGCACCGGGCCGGACGAATTCCTGGTGTTGGAAGACAATGCCCGCACGCCATCGGGTGTCAGCTATATGCTGGAAAACCGCGAAACGATGATGGCGATGTTCCCGGAACTGTTCAGCCAGGTGAAAGTGCGGCCGGTTTCCAACTATCCCCGCCGCCTGGCGAAAAGCCTGGCCGCTTGCGCACCGGACTGCGCGGGCGACAAGCCGACCATCGCCGTGCTGACGCCTGGGGTCTACAATTCCGCCTATTTCGAACACGCCTTCCTGGCGGACCAGATGGGCGCGGAATTAGTCGAAGGCAGCGATCTGCGGGTGATCGACGGGCGGGTGCAGATGCGCACCACCCTGGGTTACCGGCCGATCGACGTATTGTACCGCCGGGTGGATGACGATTACCTCGATCCGCTGACCTTCAATCCCAATTCCGTGCTGGGCGTGCCGGGGATCATGGATGTCTATCGCGCCGGGCGCATCACCATTGCCAACGCGCCGGGCACCGGCATTTCGGACGACAAGGCGATCTATTCGTTCATGCCCGAAATCGTCGAATTCTATACCGGCGAACGGCCGATCCTGCCCAATGTGCAGACCTGGCGCTGTGCCGATGCGGACAGCCTGAAATATGTCCTCGATCACTTGTCCGAACTGGTGGTGAAGGAAGTCCACGGGTCTGGCGGGTACGGGATGCTGGTGGGGCCGACGGCCAGCCGCAAGGACGTGGAAGCGTTCCGCGCCAAGCTGATCGACAATCCCGGCAACTACATCGCCCAGCCGACGCTGGCCCTGTCCACCTGCCCGATCTTTACCAAGGCCGGGCTGGCCCCGCGCCATGTGGACCTGCGCCCGTTCGTGCTGTTTTCGCCCGAAGGGGTGGACATCACGCCCGGGGGGCTGACCCGCGTGGCGCTGAAGAAGGGATCGCTGGTGGTCAATTCCAGCCAGGGAGGCGGCACCAAGGACAGCTGGGTGCTGGACGACTGATATGCTTGGACGCACCGCAAACGGCATCTTCTGGATGTACCGCTATCTTGAACGGGCGGAAAACACCGCCCGCCTGCTGGCCGCCGGGCATCGCATGGCCATGACCCGCGGGCCCGATGCGGCCAGCGAGGAATGGAAAAGCGTGCTGACCACGATGGGCCAGCTGCAGGCGTACCGCGCCGCCCATGACGACATGACCGGCGCCCACGTGTGCGACTTCGTACTGCGCGGCCGCAACAATCCGCAGAACGTGCTTGGGATGTTCGAAAACGCCCGCACCAATGCCCGCGTGTGCCGCACCTCGATCACTTCCGAAGTGTGGGAAGCGGTCAACGAAGGGTGGATGGTGCTGCGCGACCTGCTGGCCCGCCCGGTGCGCGAAGTCAGCCTGGGCAACGTGCTGGGCGCGATCCGCCGGGAAAGCACGCTGGCCCGCGGGGCCACCCACGGGTCCATGCTGCGCAACGAAATCTATTCCTTCGCCCGCGCCGGGACTTTCATCGAACGGGCCGACAACACCGCCCGCATCCTGGACGTGAAGTATTACCTGCTGCTGCCCAGCCTGGCCTATGTCGGCACGGCGCTGGATACCAGCCAGTGGGAAAACGTGCTGCGGTCGCTGTCAGGGGATCGCGCCTATCGCTGGCTCAATTCGGGCCGGATGGATGCGCGGTCGATTGCCCAGTTCCTGATCCTGGACGATCGTTTCCCGCGCAGCCTGGCCTTCAGCGTGGAAGCGATGCGGCAGAACCTGGGGGCACTGGCCCGCCTGCACGGGGCCGAAGGGCCAGCCCACGTGATGATCGATGAAGCGGGCTATGCGCTGGCGCACATGGCGGTGGACGATATCTTCGAACAGGGCCTGCACCAGTTCATCACCGGCTTCATCCGCAAGAACCAGGCGCTGGCAAACTGCATCGCCCATCAATATCGCTTCATCGCGTAAGGGCAGGGGAACAACCATGCGCCTCTCCATCCGGCACAGCACCCGTTACCGCTTCGTTGATCCGGTCAAGCACGGCCTGCAACGGCTGCGGCTGACGCCCAAGCATACCCAGGGCCAGCACATCGTCGACTGGACGATGGAATATGTCGGCGCGAAGGAAGAGCTTTCCTACGACGATCAGAATTTCAACCACGTGACCCTGATTTCCGTGCTGGAAGGGGTGACCGAAGTCCACGTGACCTGCCACGGGGTGGTGGAGACGGAAGACAAGGCGGGCGTTATCGGCCGCCATTCGGGGATGCTGCCGCTGTGGGCCTTCCTCAGCCAGTCAGACCTGACCCGGCCGGGCCCGCGCGTGCGGGCGCTGGTCAATGCTGTCGGGCGCGAGGGCGGGGCGCTGGAAATCCTTCACCGGCTGTCTTTCGCGGTGCGTGACCATGTGACTTACGCCACCGGCCACACCGGCGTGGCAACCACTGCGGAAGAGGCGCTGGTGACGGCCCGCGGCGTCTGCCAGGACCATGCCCACGTGTTTGTCAGCGCGGCACGTCTGCTGGACATTCCGGCCCGCTATGTCAGCGGATACCTGATGCTGGACCACCAGATTGACCAGGACGCGGCCCATGCCTGGGCGGAAGCCTGGGTCGAAGGGCTGGGCTGGGTCGGGTTCGACATTTCCAACGGGATCAGCCCCGATCCGAGGTACGTGCGGGTGGCCACGGGCCGCGACTATCGCGATGCCGCGCCCGTCACCGGGATCAGCTTTGGCACCCTGACAGAAGCCCTGCATGTGGAACTGGCCGTTGAACAGCAGGTGATGGAACAGTAGGGCAGGTCCTTTAAGGGCAAGGTGGACCGGCGGAACGATGACCTATTGCGTAGGAATGGTGCTGGATCGCGGGATGGTGTTGATGAGCGACACCCGGACGAATTCGGGCGTCGACAACATCTCTGTGTTCCGCAAGATGTTCCGCTGGTCGATCCCCGGGGATCGGACAATCGCCGTGATGACGGCGGGCAACCTGGCCACCACGCAAGCGGTCATCAGCCATCTGGAAGAACGCAGCAAGGCCCCGGCTGACCGGCACAATTCACTGCTGGAACTGCCGACGATGTTCCAGGTGGCGGTGGAAGCGGGCAAGCTGTTGCGCCAGACCGTGCGTGATACCCAGGATGAAAACGGCCAGCAGGGATCTGGCCGATTTGCTGCCTCGATGATCGTGGCCGGGCAGATCAAGGGCATGGAGCCGCGGCTGTTCCTGATCTACCCCGAAGGCAACTTCATCGAAGCCAGTTTTGACACCCCGTTCTTCCAGATTGGCGAGACCAAGTACGGCCGTCCTATCCTGATTCGCGGTTATGATCGGGCGATGTCGTTCGAAGATGCGGTGAAGTTGCTGATGGTGAGCTTCGATTCGACGTTAAAAGCAAATCTTTCAGTTGGACTGCCTCTGGACCTGCTTGTGCTGGAGCGTGATCGCTTCGAACCACTGCACGAAAGGCGCGTCGAACACGGCGATACTTACTACGAAGCGATCTCCAGCAGCTGGAGCGAGGCGTTGCGCAATGCGTTTCATTCTCTGCCGGATTATAGTTTATACCAATCGTAACCCTAGCCAGAACGGCTACGCATATGTACGTAAGATGCGGAATTATCAGTATTCTTGCGTATAGGCTGATCCGTTTTGGAGGGTTCTTTTCCTTACGAATTGTCCCTAATCGACCATTCCCCAGAACATAAAGGTTCGGGAATGGGGGAACCGTCACGGGCGGGTCGCGTGAAGATGGGGCAATGACATCGCCATGAACTATATCACCTTGCACATCGTGGGCGGCGAGAGTCGGTCCCGGGCTGAACAGGCCCACATCGCTTTTGGCCTGGGCCATCATGCAGAGGTATATGCCGACTTGGACGAGTTGCTTGCCCGCCCCCCGCGGGACGGGCTCTTGCTGGTGGCTGACGAAGGCAGTGCCGGTTTCCCGGCCACGACCATCACCCGCCTGGCGGATCGCGGTGTGTGGCTTCCGGTAGTGGTTACCGCGTCAGAAACGAATGGCAGCACCGAACGCGCGGTCAACGCGATCAAAGGCGGTGCGATCGACTATTTCACCTTGCCGCTGCAGGCGGCCGACATTTCCAGCAAGTTGCCGAAACTGGTTCAGGAAGCATCGGGCCAGGCCGCCGGCCGCCGTCGCCTGATCGAAGCGCGTGGCCAGATGTCACGCCTCAGCCGTCGCGAATCCGAAGTGCTGGAACTGCTCAGCGCCGGTTCGTCGAACAAGGAAATAGCCCGCCACCTGGAGATCAGCCCGCGGACCGTGGAAATCCACCGGGCCAACATGATGAGCAAGCTGGGCGCGCACCATGCGGCCGATGCCATCCGCACCTGGCTGGATGCCGGTGTCCATTCGGTGGCAGTGCCCTTGCCACAGCAGGACGGGCAGGAAGGCGGCAGCCTGGCCCCGCGCGATCGGGCAAACCATCCCGCAGGTTGATTGGTTGCCGGGTTGGCTGGCGGGGTGAACAGGTGCGCTTCCGGCCGCCTCAGCGGCAGAAGCCGGACCCGTTGAGCACCCCTTCCAGGTGCAGGTGGTCTTCGTGGGCGGCGTTGTATTCCGGCCCCAGGACGGTGTCGAACCGCTTGCAGGCGCTGTGCTGGACCGTCCGCAGGAACTGTTTTTCCGCTGAACTGCCGCCGCTCCAGCCACTCTTGACCGTGATTCGCCGACCGTCTTCCAGGACGAAGCCGGAAATGTCGATTGCCGCCGCCGTGGCATGACCTGACCGGCGGCCGCTGCCGGCCACGTTGCGGCAGGAATAGCTGCCGAAAGTCTCGATCCGCTTCAGCGGCGATCCCAGGATTTGCCGCGCCGCCCGGTCGGCCCCGAACCGCGCCCAGCCGGCAAAGACCTGGCTGACATCGCAGGTTACCGGGCCGATGTTACCCAGTTGCAGGTTGGCCCCTTCGCCCGCCAGTGCGGTCAGTTGTACAGTGCCAAGGTTGGTGCAGCCGCGATCCAGGTACCGGTCGGGCAGGGGGGTATAGGATGCCCCGGCAGCGCCCAGCGTGTTGAGGCATTGCGCGGCCGAAGGGCTGCGGCTGACGGGGGCGCTGACGGGTGGGCGGGAACTGGCG
>JBARAF010000108.1:0-2825 GCA_049791695.1 Croceibacterium sp. | reverse complement strand
GACGGCGGCTGATCTCGGTCTTGCCGCAGCCAGTGGGCCCGATCATCAGGATGTTCTTCGGCGTCACTTCATCGCGCAGTTCGGCCGGCAGCTTCTGCCGCCGCCAGCGGTTGCGCAGGGCCACGGCCACCGCGCGCTTGGCTTCGGCCTGGCCGATGATGTGTTCGTCCAGCGCGGCGACGATCGCCTTGGGGGTCAGTTTGTCGGTCATGGGTGTCCGGGGATCAGATGGTTTCGACCGTCACGCGGTCATTGGTGAAGACGCACACTTCCGCCGCCACGGCCATCGCGCGGCGGGCAATGCGTTCGGCATCTTCTTCGTAATCGTCGAGCGCCTTGGCGGCAGACAGGGCGTAGTTCCCGCCCGAACCAATCGCGGCAATTCCGCCTTCCGGTTCCAGCACGTCGCCATTGCCGGTCAGCACCAGCAGCACGTCCTTGTCCGCCACGATCATCAGGGCTTCCAGGTTGCGCAGGTATTTGTCGGTCCGCCAGTCCTTGGCCAGTTCCACCGCCGCCCGCAGCAGCTGGCCGGAATGCTGTTCCAGCTTCTTTTCCAGCCGTTCGAACAGGGTGAAGGCATCGGCGGTGGCCCCGGCGAATCCGGCGATCACATCACCAGTCTTGCCCAGCCGGCGCACCTTGCGCGCATTGGGCTTCATCACCGTGTTGCCCATGGAAACCTGGCCATCGCCGGCAATGACGGTCTTGCCGCCCTTTTTCACGCCGATGATGGTCGTACCGTGCCACTGGATCAGGCCGTGGCTTGCCCTGCTATCGTCCATGGCAGGGATATGGTGGAGCGCCCGCCCGCCTTCAAGCGGGAGAACGCAACGCGGTTACTGGCCGCCGCCCCCGCCGCCAGCTGCGCCACCGCCCCCGGCTGCACCGACCTGGCCGATGTTGCCGAACAGATCTTCCAGGAAGCTGCGTTCGCGGCCCAGAGTCGGCGTCTGGCTGTTGTCGGGATCGATCGCCGCAACCTGGTCGGTGCCAAGGGTTTCGGTCCTGGCAACGTTGCCATTGGCGTCAAAATGGACGGCCAGAACGTTCTGTTCGGTAATGCGCGGCCGCGTGAACGGCTTTTCGCCCGTGGTGCTGGACACGTAATACCACACCGGATCGCCATAGGCGCTGATCAGGCTGGGACGGCCGAGGGTTTCCTGCACCGACTGGCGGTTATCCAGGCCCGGCTGGATCGCGGCGACCAGCGATTGATCCGCCAGATAGCCACGGTGGGAAACGATCGAGGCGCAGCCGGACAGCAGCACCCCGGTTGCCATCACCAGCGCCGTGCCGAGCATCGCGCCGATGCGTACCTTGCCTGCCATTCCTCGACTTCTCCGCCATCGGGCCTATATCGGCCATGTTCCGGCGCTGGCCTTACGGGCTGGCGCGCCGACACGCAACAATTGGGGCAACCGGCGCGGGCAAAAGCCTGCGCAGGCACTTCCGATTGGCGGCGGCGCATTGAACCGCCGGTGAACGATGATGCCAGTTTCGGAGCCGTAACCAGAATGTCCCTGCTTTCCCGCCTGCTCGGCACGGGCCGCGATCCGCGCGAAAACCTGCGCCCGCTGTGGCACCGCACGGTGGAACTTTCGCGCGCACCCCAGTGGTATGTGCAGGGCCAGGTGGTGGACAGCGTGGCCGGCCGGTTCGACATGATCGTGCAGCTGACCTGCCTGGTGATCCTGCGGCTGGAACGCGAACCCGATACCGGCAAGCAGGTGGCCCTGCTGATCGAACTGTTCGTTGCCGACATGGACGGCCAGCTGCGCGAAAGCGGCGTGGGCGATCTGGTGGTGGGCAAGAAGATCGGCCATCTCGTGTCCGTGCTGGGCGGACGGCTGGGCGCTCTGCGCCAGGCCCTGCCGCAAGCCGACGATGCCGCGCTGATTGCCGCGCTGGAACGCAACACCACGCTGGCCGAAGGAGCCACCCCGCAGGTGCTGGCCGGGCAATTGCGGGCCATGGAACAACGGCTGGCCGCCCTGCCCCTGGCCGAGGTGCTGGAGGGCCGCATCGCATGACCGAACTATCCGAATTGTCCCGCGTGATCGACCGCCGCCACATCCATGAACGGCCGGTAGAAATCACCGCCACGGAAGCCGAGCGGGTGGCCCTGTCCCGCCGTTTCGCGCTGGTTCGGATCGACCGGCTGGAAGCCAGCGTGCAACTGACCCTGACCGGAGAAAAGATCGCCGCCAATGGGCGCTTGCAGGCCGACTTCGTGCAGACCTGCGCGGTATCGGGTGACGACCTGCCGGGCAGCATCGACGTACCGCTGGCGTTCCACTTCGTGCCCGAACAGGTGATCGAGGCGGAAGAACTGGAACTGAGCGAAGAAGAACTGGACGACATCCCCTACACCGGCACCACCTTCGACCTGGGCGAAGCCGTGGCGCAGACGCTGGCGCTGTCGATCGACCCCTATGCGGTCGGCCCCGATGCGGACCGGGTGCGCAAGGAAAAGGGCCTGCTGGAACCGGGGGCCGCCGGGCCCTTCGCTGCATTGGCAGCGTTGAAGAAGGACTGAGGCTCCGCTCTCCGTTCCGGGGGGAGGGCAGCCTCGCCCCCACGCCAGTCCGCGCTTTCGCACTCACCCCCTTCTTCGTCATTCCCGCGAAGGCGGGGATGACGAGTTTGAAGTGTTCACCGCGGAACCGCACCCCACCCATGAAAATGGCCTTGCGAGTTTCCCCGCAAGGCCATCGGTAAAGCTCGGTCCTGAACCCAAGGCTCAGAACGGAATATCGTCGTCCAGATCGTCGCCGAAGCCGCCGCCGGCATTGCCGCCGCCCGAACCGCCACCGGCCTGGCCC
>JBARAF010000107.1:0-2074 GCA_049791695.1 Croceibacterium sp. | reverse complement strand
GCCGTGGCGCGCGCCGCACAGTTCCGAACACTGGCCGTAGTAGATGCCCGGTTCGTTGATCACGAGGACCTTTTCGTTCAGGCGGCCCGGAACGGCGTCCAGCTTGAACCACAGGCTCGGCACGGCGAAGGAGTGGATCACGTCAGCCCCGAAGGTCTGGATGCGGATCGGCTCACCCACCGGAACGACCATGCGGTTGTCCACAGCCAGCTGCGCCGGTTCACCCGCGGCCTTCGCCTTGTCTTCCGGCAGCATGTTCGAAATCACTTCGAAGCCGCCATTGTCCGGATAGGTATAGCCCCAGTACCACTGGTAGCCGGTCACCTTGACCGTCACCGCGCCTTCCGGCGGGCTGCGGAACTGGCGGGCCAGCAAGGTCAGCGACGGGACCGCGATCAGCACCAGGATCAGGACTGGCAGGGCGGTCCAGATCACTTCGATCAGGGTGTTGTGGCTGGTCTTGGACGGCACCGGGTTGGACTTGCGGTTGTAACGCACCATTACCCACAGCAGCAGGCCGAGCACGAACAGGCAGATCACGGTGATCAGCGGCATCAGGATCGCATCATGCATCCACAGCGCATATTCACCATTGGAAGAATACTGCTTCTGAAAACCGTAGGCGCCTTCAACCGGCTGGCCCTTGATCATGTCCGGGCCCAGCGGGGTATATGCCGGGAGGTCAGCAGCCGGGGCAGCAGCAGCATCTGCCGCAGCAGCCGGAGCCGCCGCAGGAGTTGCCACCGCCACTGCGGCTGCCGGGGTAGCCGTCACCGCAACCGGGGCAGCAGTCACCGCAGGAGCAGCGGCAGCAGCCGTTGCAGCCTGCGGAGTGGCCAGAAAGGCCAGCGCCGGGGCGAGGAAGGTGAGGAGATGCAACCGCTTGCGGGCGTTATCGCCGAGAGTCATCTGTCTGACGCTTTCCGTTCTAATTGCGCCCGCTCAGGGCCGACCGGACCCGCGGGAACGGGCCGTATGGCGCGGGCCTATACGCCCGCTTGCCCCATGCCTCAAGCGTCTCTAGGAGGATTTTTCGACAGGCCTGCCCTTGCCCCTCCCGTGGACCCCCGCACACCCGGTGGAGCAGCCCCGGTGCAGGGCCTGAATACGGAAAGGCCACTATCCCCAATGACCGATGAAGAAGTCCTCGCGGAATTCCGGGCTAGCCAGGCCCTGCTCGAAGGGCATTTCAAGCTCTCCTCGGGCCGCCACAGTGCCTATTACCTGCAATGCGCGCGAGTGCTGATGAATGCGGAACGGGCCGGACGGCTGGCCTTGGCCATGGTCCAGAAAATCCCCCGCGACCTGCGCAGCCAGATCGACAAAGTGGTGTCGCCGGCCATGGGCGGGCTGATCATCGGCCACGAAGCTGGCCGGGCGCTGGGCAAGGATGCGGTGTTCCTGGAACGGCCGGAAGGCACCTTCGAACTGCGCCGCGGGTTCGAGATTCGCGAAGGCGAAAAGGTGTTGATGGTGGAAGACGTCGTCACCACCGGCCTGTCCAGCCGCGAAGCGATCAAAGCCGTGATCGAGGCTGGCGGTGAAGTGATTGCCGAATCCAGCCTGATCGACCGGTCCGGCGGATCGGTGGACCTGGGCGTGCCGTTCTTCCCGCTGATTTCGCTCAATTTCCCGACTTATGCGGAAGACGAACTGCCGCCTGAACTGGCTGCTTCGCCCGCAACCAAGCCGGGGAGCCGGAAGAAGTGACCACAGTCGCCGGGGCAGCGCCGGGAAGGCTGCGACTGGGCGTCAACATAGACCACGTCGCCACCATCCGCAACGCGCGCGGCGGCGACCATCCCGATCCCGTGCGGGCGGCCGAAGTGGTGGCGCAAGTGGGCGGCGACGGCATCACCGCGCACTTGCGCGAAGACCGCCGTCACATCCGCGACGAAGACCTGCGCCGGATCCAGCAGGCCACCAACCTGCCGCTCAACCTGGAAATGGCCGCGACCGAGGAAATGGTCACCATCGCGCTGGCGCACATGCCCCACGCCGCCTGCATCGTGCCCGAACGGCGCGAGGAACGGACGACCGAAGGCGGGCTGGACGCTGCCGGGCAGCATCACCG
>JBARAF010000106.1:0-5141 GCA_049791695.1 Croceibacterium sp. | reverse complement strand
ATGCTGGACCAGTCCATGGACTGGGCGGCGGCGGAGAAGCTGCGCGATGATTGGGGCGGCAAGTTCTGCCTGAAGGGCGTCATGTCGGTCGGCGATGCCCGCCGTGCGGCGGCGATGGGGGTCGATGCGATCATGATTTCCAACCACGGCGGCCGCCAGCTGGATGGCGGGCGGGCCCCGTTCGACCAGTTGGCCGAAATCGTCGACGCCGTGGGCGACCGAATGGAAGTGATCCTGGACGGCGGGGTGCGCCGGGGCAGCCACATTCTGAAGGCGCTCAGCCTGGGGGCCACCGCCGTATCGGGTGGCCGCCTGTACCTCTACGCTCTGGCCGCGGCCGGTCTGCCCGGGGTGGAACGAGCGCTGGGCCTGCTGGAGGCAGAGATCGTCCGCGGGATGAAGCTGATGGGCAAGAAGTCGATTGCCGATCTGTCGCGGGACAACCTGCGCTTTCGCTAAGCCCTGATTTAAGCCCGGTGGAACGCGATGGTGACGGTGAACGGTCCGTCGCCTTCAACGTGATGCAGCACCTGTTCCGGCACCACCAGCGTCGCCGGGGCAACCAGATCCAGCGCGCCGCCCGCATCATCGTCCCACACGAACCGCAGCGCGCCTTCGCTCAGGCTGAGCAGCGCCCAGGCACCGGGTTTCAGGCGGTGTTGCGCCCGCAGCCCGGTTGGCAGGCTGGCGGCATCGAACGGACCGATGGTGCGATAGGGTGCAAATCCCTGCGGCATCGGACCGCGCGGGCTGAGCGACTGGCCGGCGCCGGTCAAAAGACCGCGACCTTGACCACCGCGATGGCGACCGCAAAGACCGCGATGGCAGCGGGGACGACCAGGATCTGGCCATAAACCGCGCCGGGCTCCATCGGCCCGGACCAGGTTTGCAAAGGCTGCTGGCGGGCCAAGGGTGATGCCGCTTCCCGGCCTGCCTGGCGAGCCATCACCCGGGCCAATCCGAAGAACATCACTGTGTAGAGGATCGAAACGACGATCGCGAATATAGCGTGTCCGCTGCCTGCGGTTGCCACGGCAATGGCCACGAAGAACACCGCATAGCTGGCAAGCATCCCCACCCACACCCGTCGCGGTAACTGGAAGCCCGCATAGGTGGGTGCAGTTACAGCGGCAGCGGGAGGCGCCGATGCCGATATTGGCGAGTCGACCTGTGCGGGATCTTCAGACGGTTCCGCGTGATCGCTCGACACATTTTGCCGTGCTTCAAACATGAGGCAGGTTCCTTCCAGCTCGTCCGCCGGTCAGCCCGTCACGCCGCATGGCAATTCCAGTTAGCAGGCTGTCGGCAATCATGCGGGCGCGTTCGCCGATCATCGGCGATGCGCCGGGGTGGCGTTCCAGGTCCCGCAAAGTGGCGTAAAACAGCTCCAGCCAGCGGGCGAAATGCTCTTCGCCCAGACCAGGAATGGCCATGTGCTTGGCCATCGGATTGCCGGAAAATTCGCCGCTGAGGTGGAGGATGGACCGCCAGAATGCCTTCATCCGCGCCAGGTGCGGCGGCCAGTCGGCAATCCGCTCGGCGAAGATCGGGCCCAGCAGGGCGTCAGTCCGAATACGGCCGTAGAAAGTTTCGACCAGGCTATCGATGAAATCGGCGTCCACGCCGACAGCTTCGGCCGTTTCACGTGCAGCCGCCCGCTTGGCTTCCACATGGCTGCGGACATCATCGACAATTTCTGGGGGGTGCACGAGGCGACTCCATATCCGGTATCTTGAATGCAGATTTACCAGTCTTGCGGATAAATTCAACACCTCATATACTGGATTTACGATGCAACTGAGCCTCTACACCGATTATGCCCTGCGCACCCTGATGATGCTGGCGACCGTACCAGACCGGCAATCGGTAGATGCCATTGCGCGGCGGCACGCCATTTCCGCCAACCATCTGGCCAAGGTGGCCCAAGCGCTACAGGTCCATGGCTTTGTCCAAAGCACCCGCGGGCGCAGTGGCGGAATGGTGCTGGCCCGGCCGGCCCAGGAGATCAACGTGGGTGACGTGGTGCGGCGGTTCGAAAACCTCGACAGTTTCGTGGGTTGCCTCGGAGAGGGCGGCACTTGCGCGATGCTGGGCATCTGCGGCCTGACCCCGGCCCTGCGCGGTGCGCTGGATTCATTCCTGACACATCTCGACGGCATCACCCTGGCCGACATCACCGCCAACGAAAATGCCCTGCGCCGACGCCTGTTCGCCGAGCCCGTAACGGTCTGAGCCCAACTCTGAAACTGGCAATTGCCGGTGACGCTGGCAGGATGCGGGAATGCTCCATCGATTCGCCTCCGCCGCTTTCGCCGGCCTTTCCGCCCTCGCCCTGCTCATCGCCGGCCCGGTACAGGCCCAGCAACTGACCAATGTGGTCATCAAGACGGATGTGGGCGACATCGTGGTCGCGCTGGAAACTGAGCGGGCCCCCGTCACGGCCAACAACTTCCTCCGCTATGTCGATGGCAAGCGGTTTGACGGCACGGTGTTCTATCGTGCGATGCGGCTGGACTGGGGCGATCAGCCCAACGGACTGGTCCAGGGCGGCGTGCAGAACAATCCACAGCGGCTGTTCCCACCGATCGCCCATGAACCGACCAGCCAGACCGGGGTCAAGCACACGCTTGGCGCGATCAGCATGGCCCGGCTGGAACCCGGTTCCGCCACCGCCGACTTTTCGATCATGCTGGCCCCGCAGCCGTTCCTCGACGCCAATCCCGAAGGCGCGACGGAGGACGAACGGCTCGGCTATGCCGCCTTCGGCCACGTGGTTGAAGGAATGGAAGTGGTTCGCGCCATTTTCGATGCGCCGCTCGATCAGGCCAAAGGCGAAGGCTGGATGAAAGGGCAGATGCTGGCCAAGCCGGTGCGGATCCTGACCGTGCGCCGCCAACCAGTGGCAGCACCTCCCGCCGCAAACTGAGCTAGCCGCGCGAGCGCCAGTGCCACACGCGGTCAAACAGGCTGGGCGTGGCAGCTACTGCTATGGGCTTTCGCTGGTTCGCCTCCGCTGCGGATTCGGCCAGGAATGCGCTGAGGTCGATCCGCTCTGCAGCTTTCAACCCGAACCGGCGCCCGTTGACCCATTGGACCGTGCCGGACACCCCGGCCGCGCGCCGCCGGATCGTAACCTCCGCGCCCAAGGGTGGCACCGCAGTGCATTTAACCATCATCCCGGCAGTCGAGATATTGCCGATGGTCACGTCCAGCCAGTCCCCGTCCACGGCCATATAAGCCTTGGTAAACGTGATTTTCCGCTGTTCTCTGTTTGGCAGAGTGGCCATGCTGGCAACCATGCCAGCGCACCGTTATCGGCGCGGTAACCATGCCCCCCGGGATAACTGCCTAGGCCGCGCCGGGCTGGCCGGCGCGGCAGCAATCAGGTCAGAAAGCGCTCAGCGTTACCATCGCGCCCAAACCGAAGTCCGGTGCCCCGTCGCTCAGGCCGGCGGAACCGTACAACGACAGGTTCACCCGCTTCGTCAGCGGCGCGCTGAAGGCGCCGAACACCTCGTGGCTGTCGGGCGTCAACCGGTTTGCGGCCTGGCGGTAATCGTAGGACGTCAGGAACACTGCCGATCCGGCGGCCACGCTGAACCCGGCCGAACCGTAGAATGCGTTATCCAGTTCAACCCCGTCCGGATCACCCAGCAGGCGATAGCCGCCGGAAATGAACGGCGTGACAGTGCCGAGCGTCTTGGAAACTTCGGCAGAGAAGCGGTAATCGGTCTTGCCCGTGCCCAGCGCCGTGTCGGCTGTCGGCAGCTTCACGCGTGCGCCAAAGTCCAGGCCGAAACCGAGCTGTTCTTCCGGGAAAGCGTAATTCGCGCCCACCGTCAGATCGCCCAGCCCGTCACGCTTCAGGCGCGGGGCATTGGGATCGACCACGATCGGGCCGCTGTCCCCGCCCACTACGTTGGCACCGTCGATGCTGATATAGGGAATGGTGGCAGTGAAGCGCAGGTTGCCCATTTTCAGCCGGGCTGAAGCCGGGACGACCAGGATCTTGGTATCAACCCCGGTGCCATAGTCACCCTGGGAATAGTCGACCCCGGTGGTGAAGCTGACTTGCGCGTCACCTGCATCTTGGGCCTGTGCGCCCGTGGCAGCGCAGGCGAACCCCAGCGCGACCAGCGAAGCCGTGATCTTGCTCATATTTATCTCCCCTCATGCGAAAGGAGGCGAAGCGCGCTGCGCTCCGCCTCCGGTTTGTTGTGGCAATGGCTGGATCAGCTGCCGCGGGCGGGCCGAACGTTGCGCACCGTATCGCGAATGGTCTGAGCCTGTTCACGCGCAAGCGCCGCGTTGGCGCGCGCTTCGGCAGCAACTTCACGCCCATCCGTCGCCGCAGCACGGGCTGCAGAGGCGATTTCGCGGGCTTCGGCACCGTTCTGGCGAACTTCACCAGCAGCGGAACGCGCCGCGCGCAGATCGGCCACCGCGACTACGCCGTCACGGATGGTGCCGTTTTCACCGCGAGCTTCGGCGACCACGCCTGTTTCAACAGCGGCGGAATGTTCGCCCGCATGCAGACGGCCCGAAACGCGGCCATCGGCGGCCAGTTCGGTGGTGGTGTCATCCGCAGCGTCGTCAGCAGTGGTGTCGTCAGTATCGGGGGTAGTATCTTCAACGTCGTCAGCCGCATCGTCTTCACGGGCTGCCGCGCGGGCCGCATTGCGTTCATGCGCCATTGCGGAAACCTGCGCGCCGATGCCGGTGCTGCCTTCAACGCGGTCGCCCTGGGCCAGCACGCGAACGTCGGCACCAAGGCCGGTCGATGCTTCGGTGGGGGCGGGCTGGGTCGGGGCCGGAGCGGCGTCCTGCGCCATGGCGATACCACCGCCGGCGAGGGCCACGGCCGCAGCCGATGCCAAATACTTGTACATAATTTCTCTCCTTCAGCCGGACCTGGGAGCTGGTCTTTCCGGCAACGGGCGAAAAACGTCCGTCACCGAGGCCCGGTTCCGCCACATGACCGCCGAAATGGTGAATTTCAGATGAATTTCCGTGGCTTTACGGGGAATCGGGCTGGAACTGCGGCGAGTTGCGGTAGGCTGCGAACAGTGTGTGCCGTGAAACCCGTTTTGCGCGGTTTCACTGGCATCTACGCCTGCAATCGCTCCCGTACGAGCGGAGGA
>JBARAF010000105.1:0-4678 GCA_049791695.1 Croceibacterium sp. | reverse complement strand
GCGCCGAAATGGTTTTCGCGCGGGCTTCCAGGCGCAGGACATTGGGATGGTCCTGCAAGTGGCGGGTCCGTTCGTCTTCCAGTTCCGCCTGGACCATGGCCCGCTGCGCCAGCAGGCCCTGAACAGTGCCGTTGGCCGAAACTTCGCGCGCCGAAAGCGGGTCACCGCTGGATATCGACCGCCAGCGGCTTTCCGCCTCGATCCGCGCGGCGCGGGCCTGATTGGCCGCGGTGTTCAGCTGCAAAAGACTTTCGGTCGTGACCGACGTGACCGCTGCGGTTTCGCCGCCACCGGTGTGCAGGCGGGTGATGCCGGCCGCCCGGGCATAGCCGTTCAGTTCGCGTTCCGAATTTTCCAGCCGCACCCGCGCTTCCGCCAGCTGGTCGGACAGGAAATTGCGGGCGTAGGCGGAACTGTCGAATTTCCGCTGCAAGTTGGCCCGGATGAATTCTTCAGCATAGGCATTGGCAATTCGCGCGCTCATTTCCGGATCGGCGGATTCGTTGGAAATCAGCGCAATACGGGACTGGCGCGGCAGGGATACGGTCAGGGTGCCGCGCAGCAGGCTGGTCGCAGCACGCTTGGCCGCCCGGCGATCAGTCGGCGCCATGCCATCGGGTATCTCCATCGCCGCGAAGAAGCGGGCGTCACCCGCCGCCCCCAAACGGTCAGCCACCTTTTCGGCCAGCGCGCGGCTGCGCACCACGTCGAGCTGGGTGTTGAGGAAACGATCGACGTCATAGGTCGAACTTTGGGCCTGGGCGCTGTCAATTTCGCCCCCAAGCACCCGGCCCGCCTCGTCGTCGATCTGGACGGTGGCGGTGGCGATGTATTTCGGCGTCTGCAGCATGGTCCAGACCACAGCCGCGGCCACAGTCAGGGCAACGATCAGGATCGACGGGATGATCTGCGAACGGATGGTCGCAAGAATGAACGGGATATCGATGCGCGGACCGCTGTCAGACCCGCCTTCGGAATCATCCGGCTTACCGGTCAGGGAAATGGTCTCTGCCACCGGATGCTCCTAGAACTGGGTAAAGAGGTTGAGGATCGGCGCGGCCTGCAGGAAGTCCCTGTAACCGCCGCGCAGAGCAGAGAAGCCGACCACCACGGTATCACCACCGACAATCTGCGGATCAGGATCGCGGCCTTCGCGAATCCGGTCGAGATCGAACAGTGCGCCCATCCGCTGGCCATCGACCAGGCGGAAAATCACCACCTGGTCGATCCGGGCAGTCTGCGTGGGGCTGCGTGCCCGGGCAAGGGCGGACAGCAAGGTGTAATTGCGGTCGATTTCATAGACCCCCGGTTCGCGGACCTCACCTTCCACCGTGACATAGCGCTCCGTCCGCTGGACCACCGAAACCACCACCCGCGGTTCGCGCAGGAAACGTTCGCCAAGGCGCATGGTGATGGCATCACTGATTTCCACGGCGGTATGGCCGGCGGCGCGCATTTCGCCGATCAGCGGCAACTGGATGTTGCCCGAATCGTCTACCGAAACCTTTTCGACGCTCAGTTCCGGTTCCTGGAACACCTGCACCGAGATCGCGTCACCGGCGAGGATCGTATAAGGCGCCGCGGGCCCCTGCACTCCGGCCGGGGCAAAAATGGCATAGGCATCAGGCCCGGCGGGCAGCGAGGCATTGTGCGAGGGCTGGCACGCAGCCAGCGCCCCCAGGGCCAGCCATGCCAGCAGAAACCTCAATTGCGCGAATTTGTTCAGGAATCCGGACATGCATCATGCTTCCGTTGGATTGCGGCGGGGACCGGGCAAGGCCAGCGCGGCGGCAACCGCCGCCAGGCATGCCATGGACATGGACCGCAGGGGGTAATCGACAATTGAATGCAAGGCCAAGACCGTTAATGCGCCGACGGCGAAGTACCAGGTCAGGGGATCGCCTGAACCTTCCTTCGCGCGCCTGTACGGGCTGGTGAGATAGAGAGCGCGACCGAGCAGCAAGCCAATCGCGACCAGCACCGCAATCCCGGGCAAGCCTGCTTCCAGCGTAAATTCCAGCCAATCGTTATGCGCGCGTACCGGCAGGCTGGGATCGAGGGTTTCGAGCCGCTCTGCCGCGTGGAACACGGGGATGAAGCTGCCCATCCCGCTACCCACGGGCCAATGCTGGCCGATGGCATAGGTCGTATCGATCCACAGATCCTGCCGCCCGTCTTCGGTCAGGGCAAACCTTTCCAGCACCTTGGTATTGGCGCCATTGCCAAGCAACAGCACCCCGGCTGCGAGCGCCACGACAGCGGCGCCAGCCCCGGCCAGCCGCGCAATTGGCAGGCGATTGAACTGGTGGCGTAGCGAAAAGGCCGTCAACCCGAGGGCAATCGGGGTAATCGCAATGCCCGCGCGCGATCCGGTGAAGAATACCGCGGCAAGCACCAGCAATAATACGCCGGGCACCAGCGCCATGCGCAATGCAGGCGAAACCGTGCCGGGTGCGAAAGCGGCCAGGGCCGGGACGCACAGCAGGACCAGCAGCAGGAAATCGACCTGGATGTTGCGGCTGGCCTGGAATCCCACGAGATACCCTTCGTGAGTATAGTCGAAGAGGCGGAAGGCAGTGCCTGCCCCGGCACTGAGCTGGGCCGCGCCCAACAGGATCGACGCCGCCCCCAGCGCCAGCACGACCAGCAGCAAGCCACGCCGTTGCGGCACGGCCAGGCTCGAGGCAAGCAGAAGGAGGACGACGGGGGGCACCAGCGCGAGCAATCCGGCCAAAGTCCGATCCGGGGTCAGGCTAAGCGGCATCCACATGGCGTCGGAAGCGGCCAGTTTGAGTGATGCAATTTCCATGCCGCGCCCGGGCAAGGCCTGCCAAACCGAAGGCGGCAAGGGCATCAGTTGCAACAAGGGGACGGCCAGGATCAGGCATGCGATCAGCCATGCGCTAACCGGCGGCGCACCCTGAAACAGGGCCGGGCGGGCCGCCCAGGCAATAGCCAAAACCGCCAGCGAAGCGGCAAAGACCAGCTGCAATGCCAGTTCAAACCCGACAGACGGAGAACCGCCTCCCCCCAGCAGGACAGCGGCCGACAGGAGGAAAGTGGTGGCCCAAAAACGAAAAGTGCCGCGCATCGGCGACACTTTCACGTTCTGCAGTCCAGGAACTTGTTGCGCATCTCAACGAGCGCAAAAGGCTCAGTTCGGGCTGTCGGACAGGGAAGCGAGCGACAGGCCTAAACCGCCCAGCAGCAGCAGCAGGAGCGCCCAGTAAGGCAGACCGGCGAGATCGTCATCGTCATCATCGTCCGTCCCGGAAGCAGAGCGAACCATGTTCGCTTGCGCTTCGGAAACGCCGTGCTGCGGCACTGCCCCTGCGGAACGGGTGGCTGCGAGCGCAGGCTGCGCTGCGATGATGGACATCGCTGCAATAGCAAAAGCAATTTTCAAGCGCACGGCAGCCCCTCGTATTCGACCCATCGCTGCGGGCCTTGCCATAGGTTGCAGTGCATCGCAAGGGTCGCCACTTATGAAGCACGGAGAATTCTTCAAAATTTTCTCCCTGCTTATCACCCAAGAATGGAAGATTCTCCTGCGGCATTTAGATAAATTGACTTTATAACTTACCAGAACTTGTCCAAGTTCACACGGCATGTCGCGAGTCATCTCCGCATCAATAACCAACCTTAGGTGTTTTCCCGTACTAGTTTTATCTTAAAGATGAGCGCTCAAATTTGAGTCTTGCTTTAACCTTCGGTCTGAAAATCTTGGTAAACCGGGGCAAGGGCGCTGCCATTTGCCGCATCCGCGACGGAAAGCCCCCATTTCGTGGCAACAGGGCCCCGCCAATAATTACCGGACTGCACGAATCTTTGGCAGCTTGGTCCGCCCGTCAGCCACCGCGCCGGATTCGCTTATGCCGCACGGCGGGCCTTTCAGGTGTGTTCCACCTGTGCCATTGGCGCAGGAGTTGCGGGGTCGCCCGCCAAACAGACCGCATGAAGTGAGCACGATGCTGAAAATCAGCCTGCCGGACGGTTCCGTCCGCGAAATGCCCCAGGGTTCCAGCCCCGCAGATGTCGCCGCCGCGATCGGCCCCGGCCTGGCCAAGGCCGCCATCGCCGCGCGCGTGGACGGCGAACTGGTGGACCTGACCCGCCCCTTCACCGGCGATGCACAGCTGGCGCTGGTTACGTCGCGTGACGAAGCCGAGGCGCTGGAACTTGCCCGGCACGATTTCGCCCACGTTCTGGCGGAAGCGGTCCAGGCGCTCTTCCCCGGCACGCAGATCACCTTCGGCCCCAGCACCGACGACGGATTTTATTACGACTTCGCACCCAAGGACCGCCCCTTCACTGACGAAGACCTGCCCGCGATCGAGGCGGAGATGCGCCGCATCATCCAGGCCAACAAACCGCTCCGCCGCGAGGAATGGAGCCGTGAGCAACTGGTTTCGCGCTGGCGTCAGCAGGGGGAGACGTTCAAGGCCGAATGGGCCGCCGAACTGCCGGAAGGCGAACCGCTGACCGTTTACTGGTCCGGCGATGACTGGCTGGACATGTGTCGCGGGCCGCACCTGCCCAGCACGGGCAAGCTTGACGCGGCCGCTTTCAAGCTGACCCGCGTTTCCGGTGCCTATTGGCGCGGTGACCAGAAGAACGCGATGCTGAGCCGCATTTACGGCACCGGCTGGCTGAACAAGAAGCAGCTCGACGCGCACCT
>JBARAF010000104.1:0-6457 GCA_049791695.1 Croceibacterium sp. | reverse complement strand
CCTTGGACGTATGCCTTGTCGCCTTCTGCCACATCATGGGCAAAGGTCGCCGCCGACATCAGCATCAGCAAAAGACCAACCAGATGAAAACGCAGCGCTGCAAGCTGGCGCGCCAGCAAACCCATCGCTGGACCCAGATCACGCAGCCTCGACATCGTTAATCCTTTCCCGATTTCGCCAGGTGGTTCCGACAAGAATGCGAACCACACGCGCGATCACTTTGGCCACCGTTGGTGATGATCGTCGATCACATATGGGTGCGCCGAAGCTCCCGCAGGATGTTCCAGAAGATGAGGATGGTCTGCCGGCATATCTGGATGATCGTGCGGCAACACCTCCGGGTCGGCAGTCGGCCAAAGCAGGAAAGCCACCACCGTCCCCACTGCGGCGATCACTGCCATGGCCAGGAAAGCGGCCCCCATCCCGAAAGCGGCTCCGATCTGGCCGGCAACCGGGTAAGCAATCAGCCAACAGACATGGCTCAACGCAAATTGGGCGGCAAACAGTGCGGTCCGGTCCCCGGCATCGCTTGACCGGCGCAACAGCCGTCCGCCGGGCGTGACCGAAGCCGCATAGGCCGCCCCCATAGCGATCCAGCCGGCAAGAATCACGCCCCAGACAGGGGTCCCGCCACTGAACTGCCAGGCTGCGGCCAGGGCCCCCAGTGTAACGGTGAGGACAGCGGCTGCCGCAAGCATGATTGGCCGGTCACCGACTTTACCAAGCAGCCGCGGCAGGACGAGAGCGCTGAGCATTGATCCCCCGCCAAATGCGGCCAGGGTGAAAGCAACCTGCGTCTGATCCATACCCAGGACGGCTTTGATCATGACCGGTGTGTTCACGATCACCATGGCGCTTGCTGCTGCCGCCGCCAATGTGACCGCCAGCAACCCTTGCAGACGGGGAGTCTTGAGATAGATCCGCGCGCCGCGACTGGTGTTGGCGTAGATGCTGCCCTTCTGGGCCACAGCCACTGATCGTGGCAATGTAACCGATACGACCAGCAATGCCGAACAGGCAAAGCCCAGGGCTGTGCCCGAAAACAGCCAGTGGAAGCTCATTACGGTCAGCAGCCCAGCGGCGAGGATAGGACTCGTCAGGCTTTCCATGTCGTAGGCAAGCCGGGACAGGGAAAGGGCTCTGGTGTAATCCTCCTCCTGCGGCAGGATGTCGGGGACCGTTGCCTGGAATGTTGGCGTAAACCCGGCCGAGGCAGATTGCAGCACGAAGATCAAGGCATAGACCTGCCAGACCTGGTCCACAAACGGCAGGCACAGTGCAACAGCGCAGCGCACCAGGTCCATGGCGACCAGAAATGCCCGGCGGGGCAACCGCGACGCATAGGCGCCTACGACGGGCGCAACCCCGATGTAGGCAACCATCTTGATCGCCATAGCGGTACCGAGAACGGCGCCCCCTTCCGCCCCTGCGATGTCTACAGCGAGAAGGCCGAGGGCGACCGTTGCGAGGCCGGTCCCGACCAGCGCCACGATCTGGGCCAGGAACAGATGACGATAGGTGCGGTTGGCGAGAACTGCGAGCATCGGCCTAACCCTCCGCCATCGATGGCGCTGGCTTCTGACGGCGCCGAAGCCAGCCAGCAGGGCCTGAGCCCTGCGAGCGGCGCGCGGCCCATGCGGTGATGGCCGGCAGGACGAGCAGGGTCAGCGCGGTTGAGGTTATCAGACCGCCAATGACAACTGTCGCCAGCGGGCGCTGCACTTCTGCACCGGTCCCTGACGCCAGCGCCATCGGCACAAAGCCAAGGCTGGCCACCAGTGCTGTCATCAACACCGGCCGAACCCGTTCCATTGCCCCGCCGATGATCGCCTCGTCCTCTGCCAGTCCTTCCTCTCGTCGTTTGCGGATCGCGCCCATCATCACCAGCCCGTTGAGCACGGCGACACCAGATAGCGCGATGAATCCGACCGCCGCAGTGATCGAAAATGGCAAGCCCGTCAGGAACAACGCGAAGACGCCGCCCGCAAGAGCCATCGGCACGGCACTGAACACGATAAGGGCAGGCCCAAAGCCGCCCAGCGCCATGTAAAGCAAGGCGTAGATCACCAGGAAGCAGACCGGCACGACGATCATCAGGCGGAGCCGGGCCGATTGCAGGCTTTCGAACGTGCCGCCCCATTCGGTATACATACCAGGCGGAAGGTCCATCTGGCTGACCTCTTCCTGCGCTTCGGTCACGAAGCCGCCAAGGTCCCGGTCACGCACGTTGGCTTGCACCACGACCATGCGCTTGCCGTTCTCGCGGCTAATCTGGTTCAAGCCTTCGGTATAGCGGAACCGGGCTACTTCGCGCAGCGGTATCGAACTGGCCGACTTCCCGTCGCCGGAGGAGATCATTACCGGAAGGGATCCGAGAACCGCCAGGTCATCGCGCTGCACATCGGGCAAACGGACCACGACATCGAAGCGGCGATCTCCTTCGAACAGGATGCCCGCCTGTCGTCCGCCCAGGGCGGCAGCCACGGTGCTGGCGACGTCTTCCACGGAAACGCCGTAACGCCCCGCCGCTTGCCGATCGATCTCGATGTCGAAGGTCGGGGCACCGGACGTCTGTTCGGCACTGACTTCCGCAGCACCGGGAATCCTGCGCAGCACCGCGGCAATACGCCGGGCTTGTTCGCTCATCGCGTCAAGATCATCGCCATACAGCTTGACCGCCACATCCGAACGGACCCCGGCGATCAATTCATTGAAACGCATCTCGATCGGTTGCTGGATTTCGGTCCGGTTGCCGATCAGCGGTTTCATCCGAGCCTCGATGCGCCGCAGTATATCATCCTTGCCGTGCACATCGTCCGGCCACTCATCTTCGGGCTTGGGAATGACATAGGTGTCGGATGCGTTCGGCGGCATCGGATCGGTGCCAAGATCGGCATTGCCGTTCTTGGAAAACACCAGCTGCACTTCGGGCAAGCTCTTCAGCGCGTTTTCGATCTGCAACTGCATCTGCGTCGACTGGTCGATCGAAGCCGAAGGGATGCGGAAATTTGTTACAGTGATGTCCTTTTCGTCGAGCTGCGGCATGAACTCCTCGCCCAGGGTGGCAAACAGCGCCACCGACAGCGCAAAGACTGCGGCCCCACCCATTATGAATTGCTTCGGTTCCGCTACGGCCCGCGTCAGCAGCGGCGCATATTTCGCCTTAAACCAGCGGATCGGCTTCACCTCGGTTTCGCTGACCTTGCCCGATACGACGATCGCCACCATCGCCGGAATGAAGGTGAGCGACAGGACGAACGCGGATGCCAGGGCCACCATCAGCGTGGTTGCCATCGGCGTGAAGGTCTTTCCTTCAACCCCCTGGAAAGTCAGCAACGGAACGAAGACCAGGAAGATGATCAGCTGGCCATAGACGGTTGGCCGAACCATCTCGTTGGCGGCTTCCATGGTTTCGCCCAGCCGTTCACGCAGAGTGAGTAACCTGGCTTCGTGTTCCTGCCGTTCGGCAAGCCGGCGCAAGGCATTCTCCACGATAATGACCGCGCCATCGACGATCAGCCCGAAGTCGAGCGCGCCCAGGCTCATCAGGTTGCCGGATACGCCCAGCGCATTCATGCCGCTGGCAGTCATCAACATGGTGATCGGGATCACGGCTGCGGTGATGAGCGCCGCCCGGAAATTGCCGAGCAGCAGAAACAGCACGACGATCACGAGCAAGGCGCCTTCCACGAGGTTCTTTTCAACGGTGGCGATCGTCGCATTGACCAGCTTCGAGCGATTGTAGACCGCTTCCGCCTTCACGTCAGGCGGGAGGCTGGCGTTGATCTCGTCCAGCTTGTCGGCCACGCGGTTGGCGACGACGCGGCTGTTTTCGCCGGTCAGCATCAGGATGGTGGAAATGACGGCTTCCGAACCCATACGGCTGCCGGAACCGGTGCGCACGGCACCGCCGATGACCACCTGTCCCACGTCCTTTACGCGCACCGGCACGCCATTGCGGGTCGCCACAACCGCGTCCTCGATGTCCGCGATCGACTTGAGCCGCGCGTCCGCGCGGACCAGAAAGCTTTCGCCCGCCCGACGGACGTAGTTCGAACCGGCCGAGAGGTTCGCCTGTTCCAGCGCCTCGGCCAGTTCCGTGATCGACACCCCGTATGCGGCCAGCGCATTGATGTCCGGTTCGATGACATATTGCTTCACGTAGCCACCGTTGGAATCGACCCCGGCCACGCCTTCCACACCGCGCATCTGCGGGCGGATGATCCAGTCCTGCACGGTCCGCAGGTATGCCGCTTTCGCCAGTTCTGTCGTCAGCACCTCCCCTTCCGGGGTCAGGTAGCTGCCGTCTGGCTGCCAGCCCGGCCTGCCCGCAACCCGTTCCACGCCCTTCGCGTCCGGGTGCTCGAAAGCGACCGAATACATGAAGATTTCACCAAGGCCGGTGGTCAGCGGGGCAAGGTTGGGCTGCACCCCATCTGGCAGGTTATCCCGCGCCTGGGCGAGCCTTTCGGTGACCTGCTGGCGGGCGAAGTAGATGTCCGTCGAATCTCCGAATACCGCCGTCACCTGGCTGAAGCCGTTGCGGGTCAGCGACCGGGTCATCTGCAAGCCGGGAATGCCCGACAGAGCAGTCTCTACCGGGAAGGTGACCTGCTTCTCCATGTCCACCGGGCCGAATGTCGGTTCGAAAGTGTTGATCTGCACCTGGCGGTTTGTGACATCGGGAACCGCGTCGATCGGTAGCTTGGTGATTTGCCAGGCACCGATGCCGATCACGATCAAGGTCAGAAAAGCGACGAGCCAGCGCCCGCGCACGGACAGGGCAATGATGTGGCCGATCATTCTGCCTCGTCCTTTTGCAATTCGGCCTTCAGCAGGAATGCATTGGTGGTCGCGATGGCCGTGTTCGGCGCCAGGCCCGAAGTAATGGCCACGATGTCTCCGTTGCGGGCACCGATCTGCACGGTCTGCGCGCGGAAGCCCGTCGCCGTTCGCACGAAGACCACATTGCGGCTGCCGAGAGACTGGACGGCGTCGAGCGGGACCATGATGCCGTTGGCACTGGCTTCGCCGGACGCGAAGATGCGCGCCTGTACCAATTGCCCCGGTGCCAGGCTACCAGCGGACGCCGCCGGGCTGATCACCACCGTTGCGCCGCGTGTCTGGGGATCGACAACCCCGGTGGTGGAGCGGACACGTCCCTCGATCACGCGGTCGCCGCCTACCCGCAGCTCAACCCGGTCGCCCGCCCGAACCCGCGTGGCATCCGCCAGTGGCACGCTCGCGGCGATCTCCAGCCGGCTGGGGTCGATCACCCGGAAAAGTGCCGTCTCGGCGCTGACAAATTCGCCCAGACTTGCGTCTACCGCCGAAAGCCGCCCGGAAACGGGGCTGATGACGGAAACGTGTCTGCCATCGCCCGTCACTCGAACGGCGCGGGCGTCCGATTGGGCACGCTGGGCCTCCGCCTGGGCCACGGCGAGGTTCGCCTCGGCCGCCTCGTAATCAGCTCGCGGGCTGACGCCTTGGGCCAGCAGGGTTTGTTCCCGCTCAAGTTGTCGCCGTGCGAGAGTGACCCGCGCTGCGGCGCTGTTGCGGTCAGCCGTGATGGCAGATGCATCACGGCTTTCAAGGACCGCCACAGTCTCGCCCGCGCGGACGAAATCGCCGATGCGCTTCAATATCCGCGTCACCGTTCCTGGCGCGCGTGCGGTCAGGACTGCTTCGGCATCAGGCGTCGCCTGGACGGCGGCGGAAGCCATGATGACCGCATCAACCTCCCCGGATCGGGCAGGCGCCACGGTGATCTGGGAAGCAGAGATGCCTGCCTGGTCAATCTTGATGGTGTCGGCGGGGCCGCTCTTCTCCTCAGCTTCCGGCTGTTCAACCGGCGTTGGTTCGCTCAGCCGAGCGGCACTGTAGCCGAGGGATCCTGCAACCAGAATGGCAGTTCCGGCGAGAAGGTAGTTGCGCATATTCGGGGTCATTGGACCGGGTCTCCGGTGATAGTCAGGCCAGTGGCGCGAGCAAGTGCAGCCTGGGCCTCAAAGCGGGCGTAAAGGGCATCGATGGTGGCATCTTCGGCAAGAGCCACACCGCGGCGGGCAGACAGGACCTCGGCAAGGGGGGCCTTGCCGGCCTCGTAAGCCAGGCGGGCCAGTCTGAAGCTTTCTTCGGCCGCCTGCCTGGCCTGGACCGCTGCTGCGGCCACTCCAGCGGCAGCATCCACCTGGACGATGGCCGACTGCAAGGTGGTGCTGGCTTCCAGCTTGAGCATTTGCGCGCGTGCCTCTGAACTCCGCAAGTCGGCGCGCGCCACCGCTATGTTTCCCTGGTTGCGATCAAATAATGGCAGGGGAACTGAAACACCGGCGACCAGCGCCGTTGCATTTTCACCCTCCAATCGCCGGGTGCCGACGTGAACGGTGATGTCCGGCGCTGTGCGACGCTGTTCGGCCTCCAGCCTCCCGGCCGCTGCTGCCACTTCGGCCTGGGC
>JBARAF010000103.1:0-2976 GCA_049791695.1 Croceibacterium sp. | reverse complement strand
GCTGAATGTCGCCACCGCCGGTCGGGGTCTTCGCAGGGGTGAACTGCGGCAGGCGGTTCAGGTTCTGCTCGATTGCGGCAGTGGACGATTCCTTCAGCAGCGCTTCGTCAACGGTGACGATCGGGCTGGTGGATTCGTAATCCTGGCGCACGATGCGCGAACCGGTGACGACGATGCGGCCTTCTTCGGCGCTTTCGTCAGCTGCTTCCTGCGCGAACGCAGGCGCAGCCACCACGAAACTGCTGGCGCAACCGGCCAGCAGCAGGGCCTTGAAGACCCCGTTGGTGCTAAAATTCCTCACTTTGTGCTCCCTTCACAATAAATCACATCGGCGCGTACGCCGTAACGGCTTTCAGCCCGGCCACCGGTGCCCCGACAGGACCTGGCAAAGCCGGTGAAGGCTTGGCCGGTCGATGTCCGGTGCTTGCGGGCGGGCTGGTTGGGGTTGGAATGCGCAAGGCTGTATCGCGCCGCAACGAGCGGCGAACGCGACAGGCGCTTGAGCGCAAAGACCAACGGCATCCTCCCCCTGCAGGTCCGGCTTTGTCAGGAATCGGCCGGTTACCTATCCGCCGGACACATATTGCCACAACAGGACAGTGTCCAGTGGAGCGATCTTCAACAAGGCACTGAAAGTGTCGATATTTGCGGGCGATGGGACGGAAAGTTGCGCAATCGCGCCAGAAGGTCATTCCCGCAGGATTCGCTCAACCCATTGTTTTTGCGTGTTAATGCGGGAAATTTGGCAGATTCTTGTCAGTTGATGACGCAAACTGTTGCACTCCTGCATCGCTTCCCCGCCGAGTTGCGAAAGGGCCGGTGCTGCAATGGACATGGTCAACGAGACGCTCCGGCTGCAATTTTTGCATCGTGTATGTTCGCGCTGGCAAATGGTGGATGGGGTGATACAGTTGGATACAAGTGGGGGAGAACCCAGCCACAGGTACAACGGTGCAAGCCGGGCCGGGCTCGATGGGAAGGATGTGACTTGGGCGGGATGAAGTCCGTCCGCGGCGACTGGCGATCAACATTGCAAGCCTTCGCTGCGGAAACCTGGAAGTCCGGCACGCCCGCGCCCCCGGCGCTGGTGGCTGAGATGCGCAGCGCCTACGGGCCCGCTGCGGCCGAAGCGATGCAGATTGTCGAGGCTTATACCCTTGGCGCGCGGGCGCAGCATCCGATCCCGCACAAGGGAGAGCAGCCCCCGGCCGAATTCACCACCAGGCTGGACCTGATCCTGAACGGCCTGCAACCAGGGCTGAGCGACAGCCCCGCGCCGGCACCGGCCCCGTCGATCATCCAGAGCGAGCTGTGGCAGGTGTTGCGCAAGATGCGCGAAAGCGCGGAGCTGTCCTACACCCGCGAGCTTGACCTGATCGAGCTGGACCGGCGGATCATGCTGTTGCTGCACAATGCAGGGCCATTGGTCCCCGCGGAAATTTCCGCTGCGGTCGGCGTGGACAAGGCGCAGGTGAGCCGGTCGGTCAAACGACTGCTGGAAGAGGCGATGCTGGATCGCAGCCAGATCCGTTCGCCGTTGAAACTGACAGCCAAGGGCGAAAGCCTGGCCCGCCGCCTGTTGCGCCTGGCCGAACTGCGCAACCGCGAACTGACTTATGACATCACCGATGGCGAGTTGCAGGATTTCTACGACGCGGTGGAACTGCTGCTGGACCGGGCGATGCTGCTGTATGAACAGGAGCGCGATCTGGCCCATGCTGCCGGACGTACCACGGAAGCGCCCAATGCGCGCGGCATTGCCGACAACCGGCCGGGCGAAGCTATCGTTATTGATCGCACGCGGATCATCTCCCCGATGATGACGTTGAGCGCCTATTTCTTTCGCAGCGGGGCGCTCGCCTTCAAGCGGTTGACCGGGCTTTCAACTTTTGAAGCTTTCGTCTTGTCTGAAATCGGCATGGCCCCGCCGGTCGAATGGGCGCGTCTGGTCAGTGGACTGGGCAGGGATCACAGCCAAGCCGGACGGACGATCAAGGCGCTGATGGATCGCGGGCTGGTCGAACGGGAAGGCAAGCCAGGGCGGCGGCACGGCAGCTTCCGGCCCAGCGTCGAAGGCGAGAAGCTCTTTCAGGTGATCTATCAGGCCGGGCGTGATCGCAGTGCGTTCCTGATGGAACCGCTCAGCGATAGCCACCGGGGGCGGTTTTTCCGCACGTTCGACAAGCTGCGCAAGAATGCCGACGCGCAATTGCAGCGCGAACGGGCCTTTGCCGAACTCGACAAGGATTAAAGGGCAAACGAGGCGGGGGAGGGCGGCCGTTCCCGGCCACCCTGCCAGTTGTCAGCGGATGCGGCGGACCCGCACCGGTTCCTGCCCTTCGACCCGGGCGAGATAGCTGCCCAGTGCGCCGCGTTCGATCACCACCTTTTCGCCTTTGCGCGGGGTCGTGTAATCGTTGCGCACGGTTTCTGCGAACACCCACTGGGTGTCGTCTTCCATCGTCAGCAGATACATCCCCGGTTCGCGCAAGCGGGCCGAGGCAATGGTTGCCGTGATCGACTGCGCGCCACTGGGGGCCTGGAACCGTTCCCCCGTGCGGATGGAATCGCCGCCGAAACCGGCCGCTTCGCGATTGCGTCGGACGTTCGCGCCGCCGAACCCGGCAGAAGATGCCGCATTTGCGCCTACTGCCGCACCGCCACCGCTGACCGCGACCGAACCGGGCACGGTGGAGCGGGTGATGCCGCTGGCGGTGCGCATATTGTTGTCATAGCAGGCGAGGCGAGCGGACGGCTCGTCAATCTTCGCGCATTCGACCAGGATGCTCAGCGTTGCACCGCTGTCCTGCGCCGCTGCCGGGACAGAGGTGGTAGCCGCGACGATGGCGGCGCTGGCCGCCAGATAGATTGCGCGCTGCGCGAAAACAGACATCGAAGCTCCCTCTTTTCCCTTGCCCCGCGTGATGCCGACAAGGCCGCACCGGCGCAAGGGGCTTGCGGCCTGCTGAACCGGCA
>JBARAF010000102.1:0-4142 GCA_049791695.1 Croceibacterium sp. | reverse complement strand
GTGCCAGCATGGCCCCGGCCACGGCACCGGCGCCGCCCATGTCCCATTTCATGTCTTCCATCCCGGCGGCAGGTTTGATCGAGATGCCGCCGGTGTCGAAGGTCACGCCCTTGCCGACGAACACGGTCGGCTTTTCGCCTTCGGCGCCGCCCAGCCACTTGATGACCAGCAGCCGCGGCGCGCGGACGGAGCCCTGCGCCACGCCCAGCAGCGCACCCATGCCCAGCATGAGCATCTGCGCTTCGTCGAGGAACGACAATTCCGCCCCGGTGCCTTCGAACCGCTTCTGGCAGCGTTCGACGAAGCTTTCGGGGTAAATCACGTTGGCCGGTTCGGTCACCAGTTCGCGGGTGAATTCCACCCCTTCAGCCAGGGCCAGTTCGCGCTTCCAGGCCGCTTCGCTGCCCGCCGGGGCACCGACCACGACCGCTTCCACCAGGCTGGCCTTTTCCTCGTCCTTCTGGGTGGTGCGATAGGTGTCATACCGCCAGTTGCGCAGGCGCAGGCCCAGCAGCAGGGCGGCCACATCGTCTGCCAGCAGGCCAGATCCGGTCAGGTCTATCACCAGCGCCGTTTCACCGCTTGCCTGGTACCTGCCCGCCAGCGCCGCACCGGCGCGTTCCAGCGCCTGCATCCAGCCATCGCCGCGCGTGCCCACGCCCACCAGCGCCAGCCGCACGATGCGGCCCGCCTGTTCCTGGAAACTTTCATGCAGCTGCGCCGTCTTGCCGGTGAAGCGGCCTGCGCGAACCGATTCCACCGTGGCGCGGTCAAGATCGAGCGGGAGGCGGTCCTGTTCGACCAGCCGGGCAAGGAGACGGGGGCCAGTGGTATCAAGGGTGTCGCGGAAGGTAATCTGCATGGTCTCTCCGGCTCTTGTTGGGGAGACGCGGCAACAGGTGCCGCGAAAGGTGGTTTTTTCGCGAAATGCTGCCGTTGCAGTTAGGCGGCATGGGTGCGATAGGCAAGGGATGCCCCCCGGCCAAAAGACCCCAGAGCAGGCCCTGCCCTTTCGTTCGCGTGCCCAGTTCAGGGGCATATACCGGGGCGGCGCGCTGTCCGCGCTGGCCCTGCTGTGCGCCGTGCCGCTGCCTGCTTTTGCACAGGATGCGCCCGCCACCAGCCAGGCCGACAGCGCCCCGCGCGAAGTGGCCTTCGAAGCCAACGAAGCTGCCTATGACCAGGATACCGAAACGGTCACCGCCGCGGGCGACGTGATCCTGAAATCGGGCGACCAGTCGGTGCGGGCGGACCAGATCAGCTGGAACCGCACCACCGGGCAGATCGTGGCCACCGGCAACATCCGCCTGATCGATGAAGACGGCAACCAGCTGTTCACCGACCGGGTGGAACTGACCGACGAGTTGAAGGCCGGGGCGATGAGCAACCTGCTGCTGGTGTTCCGCCAGGGCGCCCGGCTGGCTGCCGCCGAAGGCAACCGCAACGACGCGGGCGACGTGGTGCTGGATCGCGCCGCCTACACCGCCTGTTCGGTCGAGACTGACAGCGGCTGCGACAAATCGCCCAGTTGGCGGGTCACCGCGCAGCGGGTGACCTATGATGCGCAGACCAAGCGGGTGAAGTTCGACGGCGCTTACCTGGAACTGTTCGGCCGCCGCGTGCTGCCGCTCCCCGGGCTGGTGGTAAGGGCCGACGGCGGGGCGATTTCCGGGCTGCTGGCCCCCGACATCGGCCTGACCGCATCCAACGGCCTGGAAATGAGCGCCAGTTATTACTGGCGCCTGGCCGAAAACCGCGACCTGACGGCCAGCGCCTTCCTCTATTCCGAAGCCACGCCGATGGTTTCGGCCCAGTACCGTGAACTGACCAGCACCGGCGCATACCAGGTCACCGCCTATGGCACCTATGGCTCGCGCATCCCGCTGACCGGTTCCGCCAGCGAGCGGGACTTGCGCGGCTATGTCTTTGCCAATGGCCGGTTCCAGCTGAGCCCGCACTGGTCACTGACCGCATCAACCCGCATCGCGTCCGACCGCACCTTCCTGCGCCGTTATGACATCAGCCGGGATGACCGGTTGCGATCGACCGCCAACCTGGAACGGATCACGGACAACAGCTACTTTTCGGTGGCCGGTTGGGTGACCCAGGCCCTGCTGGTGCAACAGCCGCAGGGGCTGGTGCCGGTGGCCCTGCCGGTGATTGATTACCGCACCAGGCTGGGCGGAATGCCACTGGGCGGGCGGCTGGAACTGCAGCTCAACTCGCTCGCCATCACCCGCACCGACGGGCAGGATACGCAACGCGCCTTCGCCCGCGCCGAATGGCAGATGCGCCGCCTGACCCCGCTGGGCCAGGAAGTGACGCTGACCACGCTGCTGCGCGGCGATGTCTATCATTCCAGCGACAACATGCTGACCCAGACCGCCAGTTATCGCGGCACGGAAGGCTGGCAGGCCCGTGGCATCGCGATTGGCGCGGTGGACGTGAAGTGGCCGCTGGTCGGCAGCCTGCTGGGCGGGACCCAGGTGCTGACCCCGCGGGCGCAACTGGTCGTCAGCCCGGACATCCGCAACCTGGCGATCCCCAACGAAGATGCCCGCTCGATCGACCTGGAAGACAGCAACCTGTTCGCGCTCAACCGCTTCGCCGGATACGACCGGATCGAGGACGGGGTGCGCTTTACCTATGGCGCGGACTGGCAGCTGACCCGGCCCGGCTGGCAGGTGAAGGCGACCCTGGGCCAGTCCTACCGCCTGACAGACAAGCCGACGCTGTTTCCCAACGGCACCGGGCTGGACGAACAGTTTTCCGATTTCGTCGGCCGTACCGAAGTTCGGTTCCGCGATTTCCTCAAGCTGACCCACCGCTACCGCCTCGACAAGGACAGCTTCGCCGTCCGCCGCAATGAAATTGACGCCACCATCGGCAGCGATTCGACCTATCTCGAACTCGGCTACCTGCGGCTCAACCGCGATGTCGACCTGACGTTCGAAGATTTGCAGGACCGCGAAGAAGCCCGCGTGGCCGGGCGCGTGGCCTTTGCCAAATACTGGTCGGTATTCGGTTCTGCCGTGGTCAACCTGACCGACCGGGAAGAAGACCCCAACCTCAGTTCCGACGGGTTTGAACCGCTGCGCACGCGGCTGGGCGTGGCCTATGCCGACGATTGCCTGGAATTCGGCTTCACCTGGCGGCGCGACTATGTGGCGCTGGCTGATGCCAAGAAAGGCGACAGTTTCCGGCTGTATTTCTCGCTGCGCAACCTGGGTTTCCGCTGATCGTCACGCATCGCGATTGGCAGCACCGGGCAAACGGGCTATCCGCCCTGAAACTCAGCTTGGGTTAAGCCGCGTGATACCACTGCGGCAACCCCATCACAGGCGTTCCGGCGCCGCTGGCAGGACATGAGAGTGAGCGGATTGGTCAAGAAATTCGGGCTGGCGGCAAGCGCCGCCATGCTGGCGTCGCTGGGTGCAGGTCCGTTGCTGGGGCAGGATGGTGCGGCGGTGAGCGCCGATACCTTCAACAGTCCCGACAATATCCAGATCCTGGGCAGCACGAGCCCCAACATGCGCCGGGCAACCGCGCGGGTGAACGGCACGATCATCACCGGGACCGATGTGGAGCAGCGCGTGGCGCTGGTCCTGGCGGCCAATGAAACGGGCGCCATTTCGGAAGAAGAACTGAAGCGGCTGCGCCTGCAGGTGCTGCGCAACCTGATCGACGAAACGTTGCAGGTGCAGGAAGCCCAGGCACTGGAAATCCCGGTTTCGCCGGACGAGGTGAACGCCACCTACCAGCGGCTGGCCGGATCGCGGTTCAACCGCACCCTGCCGGAAATGGAACGCTATCTCGCTTCCGTGGGATCGTCGGTCAATTCGCTGAAGCGGCAGATCGAAGGCGAAATGGCGTGGGAACGGGTGCTGCGCCGCAATGTCGCGCCGTTCGTCAACGTGTCCGCCAGCGAAGTGAACGAACTTTACCAGCGGATGCAGGCATCGAGCGGCACGGCGGAATACCGTCTGGCAGAAATCTACCTGTCCGCCACTGACGCCACCCGCGCCCAAGTGAAGGCCAATGCCGACAAGATCGTGGAACAGCTGCGCGCTGGCGGCAGCTTCCTCGCCTATGCCCGGCAGTATTCCGAAGCATCGACCGCTGCGGTCGGCGGCGATCTCGGC
>JBARAF010000101.1:0-4765 GCA_049791695.1 Croceibacterium sp. | reverse complement strand
CACCGACACGCCCACGCCGTGCAGGCCGCCGGACACCTTGTAAGCGTTTTCGTCGTTGGTGTTGTCGAATTTGCCGCCCGCGTGCAGCTGGGTCATGATGACTTCTGCCGCCGAGACGCCTTCTTCGGTGTGGATCCCGGTCGGGATGCCGCGGCCGTTGTCTTCCACCGAAACGGAACCGTCGGGGTTCAGTTCAATCAGCACCAGGTCGCAATGGCCGGCCAACGCTTCGTCGATCGCATTGTCGGACACTTCAAACACCATGTGGTGCAGGCCTGAACCATCGTCGGTATCGCCAATGTACATCCCGGGCCGCTTGCGCACCGCATCGAGGCCTTTGAGTACCTTGATGGAATCGGCGCCGTAGCCGTTCGGGTTGACAACTTTTTCGGGGAGATTTGCAGGGGTATCCGTCATGGTGGACATATAGGCACCAGTGCCGGGAAAGGGAACCGGAACCGACCCCCTTCCACAGGATTCGGCCTGCCGCGCAATTCAGCCTGCCACACGGAAACGGCCGCCCTTGCGGGGCGGCCGTTCAGAAGTCCTTGCGGATGGGCTGGTTCAGACGGCCCAGGTCATCGGCAGCGGGTAATTGCCGGCGCTGCGGATGTAGGCGTCGATGACGCGCTTGAAGAATGTGATCATGATAACCTCGGGTATTCGGGGGAGAGGGTGGCGGCCGCCCCTTGCGGTGCGGCCGCTCTGCTGATCCAGGGGAGAGGGTCCGGATCAGAAGATGGAAGCGAGTGCCATGCCTTCGTAAGGGTTGGCGAAAGACACCTGGTCCAGTGCCTTGGCGCGGGCGGCGGACTTGCAGGCATCATATTCCTGCATCGACCGCAGATCGCGGATGAACGGTTGCGAGCAGACCGACTTGACCGCTGCTTCGATACGGGCGTCCAGGGTGGCCGCGCCGGCTTCGGTGGTCAGGTTGAGGTCAGCGTAAGGAACGGTGACGGAAATCTCTTCAGCCATGGCACCACCGGCAAAACCGATGGCGGCGACGGCGGCGAGAGCGGCAGAAATGAACTTGCGCATTGCGGTGCTTCCTTCAGCGAGCTGTTGCCGCCTTTCGTGCGCCTTCCCGTATTTGTCTTTTCGTTGGACCTTGTGTGCAGTGCAGCATGCGATTGTGCAAATGCGAAAGATCGAATGGCTGTTGCAGTTTATGCAATTCTATCCGTAAAGTCCGTTGGGTCCCCGCTTGGCGGACATCGCAATCGGCGGCATCCGCGCGTCCCGACGGCCCATGCTGGACAGAACGGGCCCTTCGCCCTTAACGGCTACACATGAACGCACAGCATCACCCCGATTCCATCCTGATCGTCGATTTCGGCAGCCAGGTGACCCAGCTCATCGCCCGCCGCGTGCGCGAAGCGGGGGTCTATTCCGAAATCGCCCCGTTCACTTCGGCGGAAGAAGCCTTCAATCGGATGAAGCCCAAGGGCATCATCCTGTCTGGATCGCCCGCCAGCGTGCCGGAAGACGGCAGCCCGCGCGCGCCGCAGGTGCTGTTCGACAGTGGCCTGCCGATCCTGGGCATCTGTTACGGCCAGCAGGTGATGAGCCAGCAGCTGGGCGGCGAAGTGCGTCCCGGCCATGAAACGGGAGACGGCGGCGAATTTGGCCGCGCTTTCCTGACCGTGACCGAACCGTGCGCCCTGTTCGACGGGCTGTGGGAAGTGGGCGAGCGCCACCAGGTGTGGATGAGCCACGGGGACAAGGTCACCCGCTTTGCTCCCGGCTTCAAGATCGTTGCTACCAGCGACGGCGCCCCGTTTGCGGTGATCGCGGACGAGGAACGCCAATACTACGGCACCCAGTTCCACCCCGAAGTGGTCCACACGCCGGATGGCGCAAAGCTGATCGCCAATTTCGCGCACAAGGTTTGCGGCCTGGCCGGTGACTGGACGATGGCTGAATTCCGCGCGACCAAGATCGCCGAAATCCGCGCCCAGGTCGGCAGCGGCCGGGTGATCTGCGGCCTTTCCGGCGGCGTCGATTCATCGGTTGCCGCGATCCTGATCCACGAAGCGATCGGCGACCAGCTGACCTGCGTGTTCGTGGACCACGGCCTGCTGCGCAAGGACGAACGCGGGCAGGTGGAACGGATGTTCCGCGACCATTACAACATCCCGCTGGTGGTGGTGGATGCAGAGGAACGCTTCATGGCGGGCCTGGCCGGCGTCACCGACCCGGAAAAGAAGCGCAAGTTCATCGGCGCGGAATTCATCAACGTATTCGATGAAGAAGCCAAGAAGATCGGCGGGGCCGATTTTCTCGCCCAGGGGACGCTTTACCCTGACGTGATCGAAAGCGTTTCCTTCACCGGCGGTCCGTCGGTGACGATCAAGAGCCACCACAACGTCGGCGGCCTGCCCGCGCGGATGAAGATGGCGCTGGTCGAACCCTTGCGCGAACTGTTCAAGGACGAGGTCCGCCTGCTGGGCCGCGAACTGGGCCTGCCGGAGATTTTCGTCGGCCGCCACCCGTTCCCCGGCCCCGGCCTCGCGATCCGTATCCCGGGCGAAGTGACCAAGGAACGCTGCGACATCCTGCGCAAGGCCGATGCGATCTACCTCGAGGAAATCCGCAACGCGGGCCTGTACGATGCGATCTGGCAAGCCTTCGCGGTGCTGTTGCCGGTGCGGACCGTGGGCGTGATGGGCGATGCCCGGACATACGACAGCGTCTGCGCCCTGCGCGCGGTGACCAGCACCGACGGGATGACGGCTGACGTCTACCCCTTCGACGGCCACTTCCTCAGCGCCGTGTCCACCCGCATCGTCAATGAAGTGCAGGGCATCAACCGTGTGGTCTATGACTACACCAGCAAGCCGCCGGGCACGATTGAATGGGAGTGATCGTCCGCCCGGCAACGCCCGCCGACAGCGATGCGACCATCGCGTTGTGGCACTCTGCCGGGCTGACGCGGCCGTGGAACGATCCGGCCGCCGATTTTGCGCTGGCCGTTGACGGCGCTTCTTCCAGCGTCCTGCTGGCAACTGATGGCGAGGCCTTGGCTGGCAGCGTCATGGTCGGCTTCGACGGGCATCGCGGCTGGGTCTATTACCTTGCCACGGCCCCGGTCCATCGCGGGCAGGGCGTGGGGCGAGCGTTGATGGCCGCGGCGGAAGCCTGGCTGAAACAGCTCGGATCGCCCAAGATCCAGCTGATGGTGCGTACGGACAACCTGGCGGCGAAGGGTTTTTACGCTGCCATCGGTTATGAAGAACAGGACGTGGTCACGATCGGGCGACGGCTGGATCGCTAAATCGCCACGAATTTCCCCGCGGCACGATCCTTGCGCACTTTCAGCCCGTCGAACACCTGCCCGCTCATCGCGATGTAGATCCCCTGCGGCGCAACCTGCGCAGTGGCGAAGGCCATGCCGAGGTTGAACTGCGCATCCGTTTCCGCAAACCGCGCCGGGCTGAGCGCGCCAGTCAGCACGATTGTCTTGTTGGGCACTTCTGCCGCCAGCACCTTTGCCGTGTCGGTCATCGTGTCGGTGCCGTGGGTGATGATGATGCGGCTTTCCTCCGCCTCGCGCGCCATGCTGGCGATCAGCGTGCGGTCGGCCTGGGTTAGTTCAAGGCTGTCCTTGCGCATCAGTTCGACCACGCGGAACGGCAGCGTCACCCGCGCTTCGCGCAGCAGGGCAGGAATGCCGCTGTCGACGATCTGGTATTCCGACAGTGCATCGAAATAGGCCTTGTCGATCGTGCCGCCGGTGGTGAGGATGAGGATAGGGTGCTGGTCCATCGGATCGGATTAGCCTGTTCCAGGCACAGGAGGAAGGGATGCGGCGCATTGATGTAACGGCAACCGGTGGGTGCCAGTGCGGTGCTGTCCGCTATCGTGCTACTGCGATGCTGGACAATGCGCATATCTGCCATTGCCGCATGTGCCAGAAGCAGGTTGGCGGGCCTTTCGCGGCACTGGTCGCCGCGCCGCGTGATGCGCTGGAATGGACGCGGGGGGAACCGGCGCGGTTCATGAGTTCCGACCATGCCGCGCGCGGGTTCTGCGCCCAATGCGGCACGCCGCTGTTCTATGACGGCCTGGGCGAACGGGTGAACCTGACCATCGGCTCGCTCGACCGGCCGCAGGATTTCCCGCCGATCGTGCAGGTCGGCATGGAAGGCGTGGTCCCGTGGTGCGCCAGTCTGCCCGGCCTGCCGGACAGTGGCGCGACGGAGGAAGAAATGCCGGAACAAGCCGTGGCTATCGCTGCCAGCAACCACCAGCATCCGGATCATGACACGGCGGCATGGCCGCCCTCCTGACTTGGCGGCGTTTCAGGCCCGTGCGGCTTGCCGTTGCGGCACCTTTGCCAGCAGGATCAGCCCCGGCACCACCAGTGCGACCATGTTCCAGTACCCCAGGATTGGCGGCAGGAGGAACCAGTAGAAGGCGTAAGCCAGTGCCAGCAGCACCGCCCCCGCGGCCAATGCGGTCAGGGGCACGTTACTACGCAAATCGCTGAACAAGTATTCGTAACGCCCACCTGCATCGCGATCTTCCCCAACGGCCAACGGGCGTTGCACCAGCATCGGCCGGTATGCGGCCATGTGCGCCAGCATCAGCCCGCCGTTCAGCGCGACCATCAGCCCGGCGACCGGGGCCCAGACCGGGTGCTGATCCAGCACCAGTGCCCAGAACAGCGCGCCGATGGTGACCGGCAACATCGCCGCCAGCGCCAGCGGCACGAACCGCCCGGCCAGCAGCAACACCCCGCCTGCCAGCAGGATGCCAAAGC
>JBARAF010000100.1:0-3093 GCA_049791695.1 Croceibacterium sp. | reverse complement strand
ACCCTGTTCGTCAGCCGCGAAACCGGCAAGTACCTGGTCGATCCGGCAGTCAATGCCCGTATCGTGGCCGCCATCCGCGAGATTGGCGTCGATGCCTGGGACGAAGCCCGCGCGCAGGAATACCTGGGCGAGGCTTACCGCGCCGAAGACTACGAACAGATCGCCGACATCCTCGACGTGTGGTTCGATTCGGGTTCCACCCATGCCTTCGTGCTGGAAAGCGGCAAGTGGCCCGAACTGCTGCGTCCTGCCGACTGGCAGGGCCCGCGCGCGGACCTGTACCTGGAAGGCAGCGACCAGCATCGCGGCTGGTTCCAGTCCAGCTTGCTGGAAAGCTGCGGCACCCGCGGCCATGCGCCGTACAAGGCAGTGCTCACCCACGGCTTCACGATGGACGCCAAGGGCATGAAAATGTCCAAGTCGCTCGGCAACACGATCAGCCCGCTGGACGTGATGAAGGAATACGGGGCGGACATCATCCGCCTGTGGGCGCTGTCGGTCGATTACACCGAAGACCACCGCATCGGCCCGGAAATCCTGAAGGGCGTGGCCGACCAGTATCGCAAGCTGCGTAACACTTTCCGCTACCTGCTCGGCGCGCTGGATGGCTTCAGCGAAGATGAGCGCGTTGCGCCCGAAACGATGCCGGAGCTGGAGCGGTACATGCTCAACCAGCTTTTCCACCTCGAAACGACCCTGCAACAGGCGATCGAAGACTACGATTTCAACACTTACACCCGCGCGTTGGTTGATTTCTGCAACGAAGACCTGTCGGCATTTTACTTCGATATCCGCAAGGACAGCCTGTACTGCGATGCACCTGGCGACCAGCGTCGTGGCGCCTATCGCACTATGCTCGATTTGCTTTTCGAGAAGTTGATCCGCTACGCCGCGCCGGTTCTGGTCTTCACCTCGGAAGAAGTATGGCAAAGCCGCTATCCCGACGGGACCAGTATTCACCTTCAAGAGGTTTCGACCGAAGTTCCGCTTGAATGGCAAGATGGTGGCCTCGCCAGCAAGTGGGATATGCTCAAGGTCCTGCGCGACAGCGTTTCGGAAGCGATCGAGCCGCTGCGGCGGGAAAAGATCGTCCGGTCCAGCCTGGAAGCGGATGTCGTTGTCCCTGCCAGCGCCGTCCCGGCCGGGGTCAGCGATGCCGACCTGGCGGAACTGTTCATCACCGGCGCGGTTACTCGCAGCGATGATGCGGCTGTGCGTGTGAGCAAGAGCGAAGATGCCAAATGCGGCCGCTGCTGGCGCCTGCTGCCCGAAGTGGTGGAAGACGGCGCCTTGTGTAACCGGTGCGACGACGCCGTCGCCAAGCTGGATGCAACTGCATGACCCCGATCTGGTACAAGCGGCTGGCGGGCCTGGGCCTGGCATTCGCGGTGTTCGTGGCCGACCAGTGGCTGAAATCGCTGGTACTGTTTCACTGGAAGCTGCGCGAACTCGGGCAGATCGAGGTGATCCCGAACTTCAACCTGACCTGGACGCAGAATTTCGGCGTTTCACTTGGCATGTTCGAAGCCGGATCGCCGGAAATGCGCTGGGTGCTTGTCGCAGTCACCGCGCTGATTTCGTGCGTCGTGTTCGTGTGGCTGCTGCGCGAACGGCTCGTGCCGGAAATTCTCGGCCTCGGGCTGATCCTCGGCGGCGCGCTGGGCAATATCCGTGACCGGTTCAGCTATGGCTATGTCATTGATTATGCAGACCTGCATTTCGGGGACTTCCGCCCGTTCCTGATCTTCAACCTGGCCGATGCGGCAATCAGCATCGGCGTGGCGATAATCCTTGCCCGCGCCCTGTTCATGCGCGAGAAACCGGCAAACCCCGATGGGGACGAAGCCCCGCAAGCGGGCGAGCGGGCGGAAACGCCTTCGGAGACCAATTGATGCGTAAAGCCACCCTGTTCGTCCTCGCCGTTGCCAGCACCGCGCTGGCTGGATGCGGTTCCACCGGCCTGCTCAACCGCGATAGGCCGGATGAATTTGCCGTGCAGCGGCAGACTCCGCTGGTGGTCCCGCCTGATTTCCAGCTGCGCCCGCCGCAGCCGGGTGCCCCGCGCCCGACCGAAGGCACGGCCGCGCAGCAGGCGCTTGAAGCCCTGTTTGGCGGCGCTGCCCCGCGCAGCGCGGTGGAAACCAGTGCCCTGCGCCGGGCCGGTTCGTCCGAACCGGGCATCCGTTCCAATGTCGGCGACGTGGCGACTGCCACCGTGGACAAGGGCAATGCCACCCGCACCATGCTTGTCGCACCGGAAGGTGACGGCCAAGAAGCCAGCGCCCGCGCCAGCTGATTGGCTTGCCCCCCTCGCGCCAGCGCGGGGGGTCAGTCTTCCTTGCGATCCAGCTGCGACACCAGCAGCTTGTCGATCTTGCGCCCGTCCATGTCGATCACTTCGAAGCGCCAGCCTTGCGCGGTGAAGTGTTCGCCTTCGTTCGGCAGGCGCTTCAGCATGAACAGCACATAGCCCGCGGCCGTGGCGAATTCGCGATCGTCCGGCAGGTCGATGCACAGCCGTTCGGACAGGGCATCGGCGGACAACCCGCCTGAAATCAGCAGCGAACCATCCTCGCGCTCCACCACGTCGGGCTCGTCGCCTTCGTCCTGATGGCTGGCAAAAGTACCGGCGATGGCCGCCAGCAGGTCCGCCGGGGTCACCACCCCTTCGAAATGGCCGTATTCATCGTGGACCAGCGCCATGCGGATGCCGGAATGCTGCATGATCCGCAGCGCATCCATCGCGTCTAGCTGGTCCGGCACCACTTCCGCCTTGCGCACCAGGTCCGCCAGGCGAAATTCGCCGCCCGTCAGCAGCACGGCCAGCACATCGCGCACCTTGACCACGCCGACCACGTTGTCGGCCGATCCATCGGCCACCGGCAGCATCGAATGGGGGGAACTTGTGATGGTTTCGCGCAGTTCGGCGAAGCTTTCGTTGATGTCGATCCAGTCGAGCATGATGCGCGGGGTCATCAGTTCGCGCACTGGCCGTTCGTTCAGCCGCATCACGCCTGAAAGGATCGCCCCTTCCTGTTCCTCGATCACGCCGGAATGGGTCGCTTCGGCGAAAATCATCCGCAGTTCTTCCAG
>JBARAF010000099.1:0-3090 GCA_049791695.1 Croceibacterium sp. | reverse complement strand
GTGCGGCGGGCAGCCCTGCGGGCGCGTCATAATCGGCCGCACGTACCACCACGCCTTTCGCGGCGTAGTCCGCCAGCGCAGCGGGATTGCGGGCGAGGGCGACCACGGAAGCGGCCTCCACCTTGCCCAGCAGCTCGTCCAGCGCCAGGCGGCCCAACTGGCCGGTTGCGCCGGTTACGCCATAAATGGTCATCCAGATCTCTCCCTGATCCGTCAGGCCGCTGGCCTGGCCTCGATCACATAATGGTTGTCTGCCAGCGGAACCGTGGCTGTCAAAGCCAAACCGCCGTGTGCCAGCAGATCGGCGAAACCGGCCTCGGTCCGTTCGCAGCCGTTCCACAGCATCATCGTCATGTCGCCCTGCAGCGCGATCGCATGGTCATCGCGCGGCTCGACCTGTTCGGGCATCACCTTTTCGATGATGACGACGGTGCCGTTCGACGCGCGGGCCGCATCGCCCAGCTGCGCGACGATCCGCCGCGCATGGTCTTCGTCCCAGTCATGCAGGATGTACTTGAGGACGTAGGCGTCCGCCTGTTCGGGGAAGGGCTCGAAAAAGCTCGCCGTGGTGAAGTGGGCCCGATCGGCCAAACCTTCGGCAGCGAACAGCTTTTCTGCCCCTTCGCGCGCGTGTTCCAGATCGAGCACGCTGCCGGTTGCAGCCGGCGCAGCTTTCAGCAACTGGGCCAGTACCGCGCCATAGCCGCCACCCACGTCGATGATCGTGCCGAACCGGGTGAAGTCATAGGCGGCGGCCGCTTCACCGGCGATGCGACGGGAATTGTCGGCCATCGACTGGTTGAAGATCGCCGCTGCCACCGCGTCCTGTTTCAGTTCGGCAAAGCCTCCCGGCCCGTAGCTCACCCCGGCGGGCGGATGCCCGTCGCGCACGCACAGGTGCAAGTTGGCCATGGCCGGGGACAGCCGCGTGCCGACATGGAGCGCCATGCCTTTCAGCGATTGCGGATGATCGCCCCGCAGGCAGGCCCCCACCGGGGTCAGCGCGAAGTGGCCCGCGCCGCAATCGCGCACCAGCCCGATGGACGAAAGCGCGCGCAGGAAACGGTTGAGCGCCACCGGGTCAGCCCCCACCGCGGTGGCAACATCACCGGCCGCGATGTCCGACCCATCGGCCGGCATCGCGTCCGCCACGCCCAGTCGCACGGCGGCGACTGCGGCGTGGGGCCGCCAGTAACCTGCGAGCATTGCCCGCAGTTCACCCTGTGCGGCGAAACCGCCGTTCGCGGCCCCCGCGCTCACAGCTTGAACCAGCGCTCCGCATTGGTCTGGAAGAACTTCTTCTTCTGCGCGTCGGTGATCGCCATGTTGTCCATCCAGCGGACTTCGTCAGGCACATACTGGTACGGGTAATCCATCGCATACATCACGCGATCTTCGCCCATCACCTCGATCAGCATCTTCACCGCCGGTTCGTATGCCATGCCGCTGTTGGTCGCGAGGACGTTGTTGCGCAGGTAATGGAACAGGTCATGCTGCAACGGCTGCAGGCGCGCGTACCGCTGGCTGCGGACACCGGCCTGATGCATGTAATTGTGGCGATAGATCCAGAACGGGATCGCTTCACACCCGTGGCCCAGCATCATCTGCAAGGACGGATAGCGGTCGAACACCCCGGTGGTCATCATCCGCAAGCCGTGGAACGCGGTTTCCACGCCAAAGCCGAACACCGCGCCATCAAGGCCAGCTTCGACCATGGTGCCGATCATTGCATCGGGCGGGCCCTGCGGGTGGATGTACAGCGGCAGGTCCAGATCCACGCAGGCACGCAGGATCGGGTCGAACTGTTCCTCGTCCAGGTAATGGCCATGGGTATGGCTGTTCACCTGCACGCCGTGGAAGCCGAGTTCTTCCTTACCGCGCTTCAGTTCCTGCGCCGACCATTCCGGGTCCTGCGGGCAGATCGCGATCATGCCGTGGAACCGGTCGGGATAGCGTTCGCAGGCATCTTTCAGCTGGTCGTTGGAATTGCGGGCGATGCGCCGGGCTTCTTCCACATCCCACATCGACTGCACGCCGGGGCTGGTCAGGGCCAGCACTGCCTTGTCGATCCCGGCATCGTCCATCGCCTGGATGCGCAGTTCACCAACGTCGAGCAGGCGCTCGCGGATGAACGTGGTCCGTTCCGACGAGCTGGTGCCGTAGAAACCCCAGAGCGACATGGTGCCCTTGTCGGCCCGACCTTCACGGACCAGCCGCATGATTGCATCCAGCTGTTCCTGGGTGGCCCAGGCTTCTTCGGTGGCAATGCGCAGGTAACCCCGGTCACCGCCGGTCTTCAGTTCGTGAGTCATTTCAATCAACCTTCGTGGACGGATTTCAGGACCATGCAGGCGAGCACGCCTTCCGGGCCGTCTTCGCTGCCGTGGCCGGACCATTTGACCCCGCCGAACGGCGCATCGGCGCCGCCGATCATGTGGCTGTTGATACCGATCATGCCCGCTTCAATCTGGTCCGCGAGGCGGCGCTGGCGGCGGTAATCCTCGGTCCAGGCATAGGCGGCCAGGCCATAGGGCAGGCGGTTGGCCTCCGCGATCATGTCTTCTTCACTGGCGTAGGGGTTGATCAGCGCCACCGGGCCGAACGGTTCTTCGTTCATCACGTTTGCATCCAGCGGAATTTCGCTGAGCACGGTCGGTTTGTAGAAGAAGCCCTGGTTGCCGATGCGTTCGCCGCCGGCATTCAGCTTTGCACCCCGGGACACGGCATCGGCCACCAGCCGCTCGATCGCTTCGGGGCGGCGCGGGTTGGCCATCGGCCCCATCTGGATCCCGTCTTCCAGCCCGTTGCCGACCTTGACCGCGTTGAAGCGCTGGGCAAACCCGTCACGGAAGCGTTCGAACACCCCTTCCTGCACGATGAAGCGGGTCGGCGAAACGCAGACCTGCCCGGCGTTGCGGTACTTGCCCGGAACGGCGGTATCCAGCACGCGGTCAACGTCCACATCGTTGAACACCAGCACCGGGCCGTGGCCGCCCAGTTCCATCGTGGTGCGCAGCATGTTTTCGGTGGCCAGCTTGGCCAGGTGCTTGCCGATCACGGTCGATCCGGTGAAGCTGAGCTTGCGGATTA
>JBARAF010000098.1:0-4805 GCA_049791695.1 Croceibacterium sp. | reverse complement strand
CCTGACAGGCAGCCACGGCCGGCACGGGATCAGGCCAGCACGGCCAGCGATGTCGGATCGAAGTCCGCCAGTTCCGCATCGCGCCCGGCATGGACCTTGGCCGTCCACTGGGCGTCGGACAGCAAGGCCCGGCCAACTGCAATCAGGTCGAACTCCTCGCGCTCCATCCGCGCCACCAGCTTGTCCAGCCCGGCGGCTTCGGAGGCCTGCCCCTGGAACGCGCCGAAGAAATCGCCCGACAGGCCGACAGACCCGACGCTGATGGTCGGCGCGCCGGTGATCTTCTTCGCCCAACCGGCGAAGTTGAGACCGTTATCGCCGTCAATTTCCGGAAATTCCGGTTCCCAGAACCGACGCTGCGAACAGTGCAGGATATCGGCCCCGGCATCGACCAGCGGCAGCAACCACTGTTCCATTTCCGCAGGCGTGCTTGCCAGGCGAGCGGCATAGTCCTGTTGCTTCCACTGGCTGACGCGCAGCAGGATCGGATAGTCCGGCCCCACCGCCGCCCGCATCGCCGCCACCACTTCCGCCGCAAACCGGCTGCGTTCACCAATGGTCGCGCCGCCCCAGCGATCGGTCCGCTGGTTGCTGCCGGACCAGAAGAACTGATCGATCAGGTACCCGTGCGCGCCGTGGATTTCGAAGGTGTCGAAGCCCAGCGCCTTGGACGCCGCCGCGGCGCGGGCGAATGCGGCCACGGTATCGGCAATCGCTTCCTCGGTCATCGGTTCGCCGACCACTTCATCGGGCTTGTTAAGCCCGCTCGGAGTGTCCTTCGGCCCAGGATTATAATCCGGCGCGGCACTGGTGCCGCCGGTGTGCCACAACTGCGGGCCCATCTTGCCACCGGCATCATGCACGGCATCTATCACGCCCTGCCAGCCGGCCAGCGCGGCATCGCCATGGAACAGCGGGATATGCGGCAGGTTGCGGCTGGCAGGCCGGTCCACCACGGTGCCTTCCGACAGGATCAGGCCCACCGCCCCTTCCGCACGGCGGCGATAATAGGCCGCGTTGTCCGCCCCCGGCACGCCGTCGGGCGCCATGTTGCGCGTCATCGGCGCCATCACGATGCGGTTCTTCAGGGCCAGCTTGGGATGGGTGAAGGGCTGGAACAGGATATCGGTGGCGGGCATGGGAAATCCTCATTGGTTGCAAATCGCAACTTAGATTGGGGAGCACAGCCTGTCGGCTCAAGTCCTGTTGGCGGGGGTAAAGAAAAACCCCGCCGGATCGCTCCGGCGGGGTCTTGATTGCCTTGGATGGCGGACCGCTTATTCCGCGGTGTCGCCTTCGACTGCATCCGCTTCCGGCGGCAGGGCTTCGTTCGTATCGTCACCCACCCGTTCTTCTTCGGGGATCAGGTATTCGCCCGCGTCAGCATCGCTGCCGTGAGTTTCACCTTCCACCGTGGCGAGCGGATCGTGGAACACGGCCGCTTCCGCGCCCTGGGCCAGTTCGGCGGCACGTTCTTCCGCTGCCGTATTGGCCATCAGGATCTGTTCCTGTGCCTTCTTCCACGAAGCCTTGATCGCGGCGTCGCGGCTGGTGGCGGTCACGCGCAGACGGTTCATGCCCGCGCCGGTACCGGCGGGGATGAGACGGCCGACGATCACGTTTTCCTTCAGCCCGATCAGGGTGTCCTTCTTCCCTTCAACCGCCGCCTGCGTCAGCACGCGGGTGGTTTCCTGGAAGGAGGCTGCCGAGATGAACGAACGGGTCTGCAGCGAAGCCTTGGTGATGCCGAGCAGGATCGGCGTACCCACGGCGGGCTGCTGGCCCTTGGTCAGCTTGGCATTTTCTTCATTCATTTCTTCGGCGTCGAGCTGTTCGCCCGGCAGCAGGGTGGTGTCGCCACCGTCGGTGATTTCAACCTTCTGCAGCATCTGGCGAACGATCACCTCGATGTGCTTGTCGTTGATCTTCACGCCCTGCAGACGGTAAACGTCCTGGATTTCCGCGACCAGATATTCAGCCAGCGCTTCGATCCCGAGCACTTCGAGGATGTCATGCGGATTCGGGCTGCCCGAAATCAGCGTGTCACCCTTCTTCACGAAGTCGCCTTCCTGGACGTCGATCACCTTGGTCTTGGGCACCAGGTATTCAACCGGGCTGCCTTCTTCCGGGATGATCGCGATCTTGCGCTTCGCCTTGTAATCACGGACGAATTCAATCCGGCCGCTGATCTTGGCGATGATCGCATTGTCCTTTGGAACGCGGGCTTCAAACAGTTCGGCCACACGCGGCAGACCCCCGGTGATGTCGCGGGTCTTGGCGGCTTCACGGCTGGCACGGGCCAGAATGTCACCGGCTTCGATCTTCTGGCCATCTTCCACCGACAGGGTGGTGCCCGGTGCCAGCATGTAGCGCGCAGCGTCCGTTTCGCCCGACTCTTCGTTCAGCAGGGTCATCCGCGGACGCAGATCTTCCTTCTTCGAACGGCCGGAGGCACGGTATTCGATGACAACGCGCTGGGCGATGCCGGTGGCTTCGTCCACCCGCTCTTCCATCGTCTTGCCTTCGACCAGGTCCTGGTACCGCACGGTGCCGCTGGTTTCGGTGATGATCGGCAGGGTGAACGGATCCCATTCAGCCAGGCGAGCGCCTTCCTTCACCTTGGCGCCATCGGCAACCATCAGCACGGTACCGTAAGGCACGCGGTTGATGGCGCGTTCGCGACCTTCGTTATCGACCACGACCAGTTCACCCGAACGGGCCAGCGACAGGCGACGACCGCGCTTGTCGACGATGGTCGGCATGTCGCGATAGGTCACCGTACCGTCGGAGATCGATTCCAGGTGGCTGGTTTCGTTCACCTGCGCCGCACCACCGATGTGGAACGTGCGCATGGTCAGCTGGGTGCCCGGTTCACCGATCGACTGGGCGGCAATAACGCCGACCGCTTCACCGATGTTGACCGGGGTACCACGGGCAAGGTCACGGCCGTAGCAGGTGCCGCAAACACCCTGGTCGGCTTCGCAGACCAGCGGCGAACGGATCTTGGCCGACTGGACTTCGGCTTCTTCGATCGCCTTCACCATCGGTTCGTCGAGCAGGGTGCCCGACTTCACGATGACTTCGCCGGTCTTGGCGTTGACCAGGTCTTCCGCCGTGGTGCGGCCGAGGATGCGTTCGGCCAGCGATGCGATGACCGAGCCGCCCTGGATGATGGCCCGCATTTCCAGCGCATTGGTGGTCTTGCAGTCATCTTCCACGATCACGCAGTCCTGCGACACGTCGACCAGACGGCGCGTCAGGTAACCGGAGTTCGCCGTCTTCAACGCCGTATCCGCCAGACCCTTGCGGGCGCCGTGGGTGGAGTTGAAGTATTCAAGGACGGTCAGGCCTTCCTTGAAGTTGGAGATGATCGGGGTTTCGATGATTTCGCCCGAAGGCTTGGCCATCAGCCCGCGCATCCCGGCCAGCTGCTTCATCTGCGCCGGGGAACCACGCGCACCGGAGTGCGACATCATGTAGATCGAGTTGATCGGCTTCAGGCGGCCGGTTTCCTCGTCCACCGGTTCGGCACGAATTTCGTCCATCATGGCGTTCGCCACCTGGTCGCCGCAACGGCTCCAGGCGTCGATCACCTTGTTGTACTTTTCCTGCTGGGTGATGAAGCCGTCCTGGTACTGCTGTTCGTAATCAGCCACCAGCTTCTTGGTTTCGTCGACCAGTCCATCCTTGCTGTCGGGGATGATCATGTCATCCTTGCCGAAGGAAATGCCGGCCTTGAACGCATGGCGGAAGCCCAGCGCCATGATGGCGTCGGCGAACAACACGGTGTCCTTCTGGCCGGTGTGGCGATAGACTTCGTCGATCACGTCGCCGATGTCCTTCTTGGTCAGCAGGCGGTTGACCGTGGCAAACGGCACCTTGCTGCTCTTCGGCAAGCATTCACCGATCAGCATACGACCCGGCGTGGTTTCTACGCGCATCATGTACTGGTTGCCCTTTTCGTCCGTCTGCGGGACGCGGCTGGTGATCTTGGTGTGCAGGGTAACCGCACCCACGTGCAGTGCCTGGTGCACTTCGGCAATGTCAGCCAGGATCTTGCCTTCGCCCGGTTCCTTCGCCCGGTCCATCGACAGGTAATACAGGCCCAGCACCATGTCCTGCGACGGCACGATGATCGGCTTGCCGTTGGCGGGGGACAGGATGTTGTTGGTGGACATCATCAGCACGCGCGCTTCCAGCTGGGCTTCCAGCGAAAGCGGGACGTGGACGGCCATCTGGTCACCGTCGAAGTCGGCGTTGAAGGCGGAACAGACCAGCGGGTGCAGCTGGATGGCCTTGCCTTCGATCAGCACCGGTTCGAACGCCTGGATGCCCAGACGGTGCAGGGTCGGCGCACGGTTCAGCAGCACGGGGTGTTCGCGGATCACTTCGTCCAGGATGTCCCAGACTTCCTTGCGTTCCTTTTCGACCCACTTCTTGGCCTGCTTCAGGGTCATCGACAGACCCTTGGCGTCCAGACGGGCGTAAATGAACGGCTTGAACAGTTCGAGCGCCATCTTCTTCGGCAGGCCGCACTGGTGCAGCTTCAGTTCCGGCCCGGTCACGATGACCGAACGGCCCGAATAGTCGACGCGCTTGCCGAGCAGGTTCTGGCGGAAGCGGCCCTGCTTGCCCTTCAGCATGTCGGACAGCGACTTCAGCGGACGCTTGTTGGCACCGGTGATGACGCGGCCGCGGCGGCCGTTGTCGAACAGGGCGTCGACGGCTTCCTGCAGCATCCGCTTTTCGTTGCGGATGATGATGTCCGGCGCGCGAAGCTCGATGAGGCGCTTCAGGCGGTTGTT
>JBARAF010000097.1:0-1716 GCA_049791695.1 Croceibacterium sp. | reverse complement strand
GGGTGCCCGGCAGTTCGCGCGCGACGGCGAGGCCGATGGAGCCGCCCAGCAGGCCCAGGCCGATGATCGCAACCTTGTTGTAACTCATCGGGCGGACTCGGCTGCGTTGCGCAGCACGGCCGCGATCTGGTCCATCTGGTCGGCCGTGCCGATGGTGATGCGCAGGCCATGCGGCAGGCCCTGGCCCGGCAGGTGGCGGACGATGAAACCTGCGTCTGCCAGAGCGGCCAAGGCGGCAGAACCCGTCAGCGCGCCTTCGAACAGCACCAGCACGAAGTTCGCCTCGCTGGGCAACACCCGCACGCCGTGGTTGCCCAGCGCGGCCAGCTGTGCGGCAAAGGCGGCGCGCACGGTACGGTTGTGTTCGCGCGAAGCGACCACGAACGCCTGGTCCTGCACCCCCGCCAGCGCGGCGGCCTGCCCTGCGGTGGAGACGTTGAACGGACCGCGCAGACGGTTCAGCGCGCCGATCAGGTGCGGTGCGCCGGTGCCCCAGCCAACCCGTTCTGCGGCGAGGCCATAGACCTTGGAAAACGTGCGGGTGACCAGCACGTTGCCGGCCTGGGCAGCCAGTTCCAGCGAGCCATCGTCATCTGCCGGATCGACATATTCGCAGTATGCCTGGTCCAGCACCAGCAGCACGTGCGGCGGCAGGCCGGCATGCAGCCGCCACAGGTCGGCCCGGGGCAGGTAACTGCCGGTCGGGTTGTTGGGATTGGCCACGAATACCACGCGGGTCGCCGGGGTGACACAGGCCAGCAGCGCATCCACGTCGGTGCCGTAATCGGCATCGGGCGCTTCCACCGGCGTTGCCCCGCAGCGGCGGGCGGCGATTTCGTACAGCGAGAAGCCGTACCGGACATAGAGCACCTCGTCCCCCGGCCCGGCGAAGGCGCTGGCGGACACGGTCAGCAATTCGCCAGAGCCGGTGCCGCAGACGATCCGCGCCGGATCGATCCCATGCAGTGCGCCCAAAGCTTCGCGCAGGGCGGTCGCATCAGGATCGGGGTAGAGCGAGGGGTTGGGCAACCCCTGATGTGCGGCCACGGCCGCCGGGCTGCAGCCGAGCGGATTTTCGTTGGCCGACAGCTTCACCAGCGGGCGGCCGTCAGCCCCCTTGCTCTTGCCGGGGACATAGGCGTGGATCGCTTCGATCCAGGGCTTCATCTGGGGGTGCGTTGCAGTCACCCGGGCGCGCATAACGCCAGTCGGCGGCAATTGACAGCCCGGACAGTTGGCCCCAAGTCCGAAGTCCGATGGCCAGCGCGCTTGCCCAGATCTCATCCAGCCTCGTGCTGCCCGCCCCCCTGCCGCTGGACAGCGGCAAGGCGCTGGATAGCGTGGCCATTGCTTACGAGACTTATGGCGAACTGGCGGCGGACCGCAGCAACGCGATCCTGATCTTCCATGCACTGACCGGCGATCAATACGTGGCCAGCACCCACCCGATCACCGGCAAGCCCGGCTGGTGGGAACGGATGGTCGGCCCCGGCCTGCCGATCGATACCAGCCGGTTTCACGTGATCTGCGCCAATATCATCGGCGGCTGCATGGGCTCCACCGGCCCGGCCAGCCTGGCACCCGACGGCTGCCCCTGGGGGATGCGTTTCCCGGTCATCACCGTGCGCGACATGGTGCGCGCACAGATGGCCATGCTGGATGCGATGGGGATCGACCGGCTGTATGCCGTGGTTGGCGGATCGATGGGCGGGATGC
>JBARAF010000096.1:0-11184 GCA_049791695.1 Croceibacterium sp. | reverse complement strand
AGCTTGTAGATGACCGGCTCGCGCGCGCCGAGCAGTTCGGCATGGCGCATGGCGCGGCGCATGATGCGGCGAAGCACATAACCGCGGCCCTCGTTCGACGGCAGCACGCCGTCGGCGATCAGGAAGGCCGAGGAGCGCAGGTGGTCGGCGATGACCCGGTGGCTGGCGCGGCGCTCGCCCTCGGCCGGAACGCCGGTCAGGTCGACGGAGGCCTCGATCAGCGCACGGAAAAGGTCGATGTCGTAGTTGTCGTGATGGCCCTGCAGGACGGCGGCGACGCGCTCGAGCCCCATGCCGGTGTCGATCGACGGGCGCGGCAGGCTGACGCGCTCTTCCTTCGTCACCTGCTCATACTGCATGAAGACGAGGTTCCATATCTCGATGAAGCGGTCGCCATCCTCTTCCGGCGAGCCGGGAGGACCGCCCCAGATATGGTCGCCGTGGTCATAGAAGATTTCCGAGCACGGACCGCACGGACCGGTATCGCCCATGGCCCAGAAATTGTCGCTGGTCGGGATGCGGATGATGCGGTCGTCGGTAAGACCGGCGATCTTCTTCCACAGGTCGAAGGCCTCGTCGTCGGTGTGATAGACCGTCACCAGCAGGCGCTTGCGGTCGAGGCCGAATTCCTTGGTGATCAGGTTCCAGGCGAGCTCGATGGCGCACTCCTTGAAATAGTCGCCAAAGGAGAAATTGCCGAGCATTTCGAAGAAGGTGTGGTGGCGCGCGGTATAGCCGACATTGTCGAGGTCGTTGTGCTTGCCGCCGGCGCGTACGCATTTCTGCGCGGTCGCGGCAGTCGTGTAGGGACGCTGCTCGAGCCCGGTGAAGACGTTCTTGAACTGCACCATGCCGGCATTGGTGAACATCAGCGTGGGGTCGTTGCGCGGCACCAGCGGGCTCGACGACACGATCTCGTGGCCGTTCGCCTTGTAGTAATCGAGAAAAGTCGACCGGATGTCGTTCACGCCGCTCATGTCATGCCCTTCATTCTGGCCGGAATCCGGCCAATCCGCGAAAATCAATGGCTTTTATCGCCCGCCATCCCCCCTGTCCAGCCGCCCGACGCAAAACCGGCCACACCTCTTTCGATATGTGGCCGGTCTTTGAACGGGAAAATGACAGGGTGCCGCACTTATGCGTCGCCGGCGTCGCCCTCTTCGCTGTCCGGACCGCCGTTCTGCAGGAAGCGTTCGGCAATCAGGCCGGCATTCTGGCGAAGCGCCATCTCGATTTCCTGGGCGAGCGCCGGATTGTCGCGCAGGAACAGTTTGGCGTTTTCACGGCCCTGGCCGAGGCGCTGGCTGTTGTAGGAGAACCACGCCCCCGACTTCTCGACGATGCCGGCCTTGACGCCGAGATCGACGAGTTCGCCGGTCTTGGACACGCCCTCGCCATACATGATGTCGAACTCGACCTGCTTGAAGGGCGGTGCCATCTTGTTCTTGACGACCTTGACGCGGGTCTGGTTGCCGACGACCTCTTCGCGGTCCTTGACGGCGCCGATGCGGCGGATGTCGAGACGGACCGAGGCGTAGAACTTCAGCGCATTGCCGCCGGTGGTGGTTTCCGGATTGCCGTACATCACCCCGATCTTCATGCGCAGCTGGTTGATGAAGATCACCATGCAGCGCGACTTGCTGATCGAACCGGTCAGCTTGCGCAGGCTCTGGCTCATCAGGCGGGCCTGCAGGCCCACGTGACTGTCGCCCATTTCGCCTTCGATTTCCGCCCGCGGAACGAGGGCCGCGACCGAATCCACCACCAGCACGTCAATCGCGTTGGAACGGACCAGGGTATCGACGATTTCCAGCGCCTGTTCCCCGGTATCGGGCTGCGACACGATCAGTTCGTCGATGTTGACGCCCAGCTTCTTGGCATAGACCGGATCAAGCGCGTGCTCCGCATCCACGAACGCAGCAGTGCCGCCACCCTTCTGCGCCTCGGCGATGACGTGCAGCGCCAGAGTGGTCTTACCCGAGCTTTCCGGGCCGTAAACTTCGATCACGCGGCCACGCGGCAGGCCGCCGATGCCAAGCGCGATGTCGAGGCCGAGCGAGCCGGTGGAAATGGCTTCCACCTGCATCGTTTCCTTGCTGCCCAGCCGCATGGCCGAGCCTTTGCCGAACGCGCGATCAATCTGCGCGAGCGCGGCGTCGAGCGCCTTCTGACGGTCCACGTTGCTTTCCTTCCCAACCAGTTCCAGTTGCGCCGCCATGACATGGCCTCCGTCAGTTGCCTAGGGACGATCCCCGGTCATCAACAGACACCCATGTATCGGCTTTGTTCTCATGGAACAAGAGGGGAACGTAAATTTCCTACATTTGGCTCTCAGCCGCAGGTAAAACCTTGCGAAGCTCTGCGGGCGCGGCGGTGCTCAAATGAAGCCCAGGCCGCCCTGCCCCGCTATTCAGCGGTATCCCGTACCTGCCACGACAGCGTGCGACGCCCGTTGGCGGGAACGCTGACTTCGATGATTCGCTGACCATCTGTCACCCGCACGCCCGTCAGGCCACGCAAGGTGTAGCGGGCGGCATCGCCAAACTGCAGGCGCACGGTCACCGGCACCGGATTGGCATTGGTGAGGGTTTCGCCCATCCGTCGCCAGCCCTTTACCGAGGCACTGTCCTGGCCATTGCGGCATTGCGCCTGCACTTGCGCGCTGGAGCCCAGCGCTATCTCCACGTCCTGGCCCGACGCATGATCACGCAGGTCCGCCTCTGCCACCAGCTGCAAGCTATCCGCGGCCGGTTCGTAGAACGTGATCCCGCCCTGTGGCAGGGCCATGCCCAGGCCGTGGCGCTTGTCGTTGATCGTCACCAGCAGTCGCTCGGCGTCCACCGCTTCGGCCTGTTCTTCATAGGGTGAGCAGGAAGCGCGATAGAGCAGGCGCCCCTCCACCCGGTCCTCATCCAGAAACGCGACCTGCTTCAGGGCCTTGGCCGCCACCGTTACCCGTTCCGGCACGCGGTACAGTTTGAGATCGCCGAGGTTTTCCTCCGTGGCCTTCATGATGCGGGACCCGGTCACGACGATGTCCGCATTGCGTGATTCCTGCATCATCGGCGGCGCCATCGCCATCACTGGCGCCGGTGGAGGCGGCGGCGGGGCAAAGGCATATTCCGGTTGCGAGCCATCCGCCGTGCTGCCCAGCGGATAGCAAGTCAGCCGCAAAGGCTGCGCCCTGGGCGGATCGGCCAGGTCCTCGAAATCGCTGACCACATTGATCCGCCCGGCCACCACCAGCAGTTCCGCATTGTCAAAGCTCTGGCCATTGTCGTTGAGCAGGGTGAGCCAGCTCATCAGCTTCATCCGCAAAGCGTCGCCCCGTTCCGGTTCCGCCAGGGTAGCGACATAATGCGCCTGCCAATCGAAGCCCCAGGCGAGGTAGGTCAGTTGCACCGTGTAGGTGCCGCCCGATGCATCGCGGGTGTCGAGCGTGAACACCGGTTGCGGCGAGAGGCCACCGGGTATCCGGTCAAAGGTGAGCCTCTCCGGCAGGCCGGAACAGCGCACCGCTTCAAACCCGGCACTGGTTTGCAGCACCAGCCCGCCATCGGCGCGGGTGCGGACCACGGCCTGTTCGCTCGTTTCCACCCCGGTGGCCGGATTGGTGCGGGTGATGTGTACGCGGTTGCCCAGCGTACCGTCGACCAGCGCGGCCGGGCTGAGCAGATCGGCGTTGCGGTTCTTCTCGATTGTCCCGCCCGGCAGGCCGGTAACAATCGCGCTGACCGCCACCATCCCTTCGGCCACGCCGGTAAAACGAATCGTCGATTCGCCGGGCGGCAGGGTGACTTGCCGGGTCTCGGAGATCATCGCGAACCCTTGCGGGTTAGCCCGGCTCATCGCCTCGCCCTCGCCTCGTTCCGGGTCGCGATAAAGGGTAACCGAAAGGTTGGACGGCGCGGACGCGTCCACCGGTTCGCGGGCGGCAAGCGGCGCGGCCAGCACCGCCCCCAGCAGCCCACCAAGCAGGAGTTGAGCGCGGGGCGCCACGGCGCGCGCCCTCAGTACCGCGTCTCGTAAGTCACGCGCACTTCCCGCTTGCCATTGGCGGGTACGGTCACGCGGTAACGGCGGCGGTCGAGGGTCAGCTGTTCGCCCGCCACATCTTCGCTGACCACGCGGAAATCGCTGCTGGACCAGCCCCGGTCGAGCCCGCCCTGGACCAGTTCCACTTCCACCGGCTCCGGCTTCGCGTTGGTGAAAGTGTAGCGCATGGTGGTACGGTAATAGTCGATCGCGCGGTCGACCTGCACTTCGCGCACCGGCTGACCGTTCACGGTCACGCGATAGCGCGCGCTGCGTTCGTATTCGGCGGAAGTGATCTTGGCGCGGGATTCCACCTCGGCCTGGGTGAACACATCAAATGCGTCACCCGTGGCGAGCGTCAACTGGCTACCCATCGGGGTGTGGCCAATGCCGTTCTCGCCGATGAATTGCGGGCTGCCGGCCGCATCGCGTTGATAGAACCGCACCGTTCCGGCGGGCAGCGCATCGCCCAGTCCGCCTTCGCGGGCAGAGGAAAAGGCAATCTGGCTCTGCACCGGCACGGCATCGTCGTCCGACGCGAGCCAGCCGACCGTGCGGCCATAAATCTTGCGCGCCGTCACGCCTTGCACGTCGAGGAAACTGACCTGCTTGGTCTGGTTGTTGGCGATCGTGGTCCGTTCGGCGACCGGGTAGAGGTAGTAATCCCCCAACCGTTCACGGGTGGCCGTTTCAGTGCCTGGCACGATCCGGCCCCGGCTCATCGTACGATTGCCGCCGTCCTGCCCCGGGCTGCCAGCCACCAGCAGGGTGTCTGCGGCGTGGAAGGTAGTGCCGGTCTGGTTGGTCAGGGTGACCCAGCCCTGCATGTCGATGGTGCCGCGCTTTTCATCGTAGAGCGCGACATAGTCCGCCGACCAGCCAAGGCCGGGGGTGAGATAGCGCAGACTGGCCGGGCGAGTGCCTGCGCGGGTGCTGTCCACGGTGACCGACAACGTCGGCCGGGCACGCAGGTTTGGCGGCACACGGTCGAAAATTACCCGCACCGGCAGGCCATCATCGCGCAGCACTTCGATCCGGTCGCCAATCTGCACCACTACGCCGCCTGCGGTGGAAAGGACCGTAGCGCGTTCGCGCATTTCCTGCCCGGTGGCGGGGTTGGTGCGCAGCAGGGTGACGGTCTGGCCAATCGCCTTTTCCATCAGCTTCTGCGGCGTCAGCAGATCGAAATCGAAGTTCTGTTCGACAATGCCAGTATCTGCGGCTGCAAAGCTGAGCGTTTCCGGGCGGATCATCGCAGAAACATCAGGGAAGCTGATGCGGGTGCGGCCCTGGGCAATCGGCAATTGCCGCACATCCTGCACCAGTGCCTGGCCGTTGTTGTAGATGGTGACCGATACATCGCCCTGGGCGGTGGCATCGGGATCGACCGGAGCCTGCTGCGCCAGGGCGGCACTGGCAGCCAGCGCAACAAGGGAAGCGGCGGCAAGCGAAAGGGCACGCAGTTGCATCAGGAAACTCCCCCGGAATAGACTGATGTGATAATGTATCTTTAGTCTGTACCCATGGTGAACGGGTTGTGGAAGGGCAAACTAGCGCCGCTGCATCCGCAGCACTTCACCCACCTTTGCGGCGATCTGGGCCACGCTGAAGGGCTTGGCGATGAAATGCATCCCCTCAATGTCGATCTCCCGCCGCAGCTGTTCCTCGGCGTAACCAGACATGAACAGTACCGGCAGGCCCGGTGCCAACTGGCGGATTTCGCGGGCCATCGCCGGGCCATCCATGCTGGGCATCACCACGTCGCTGACCACCAGGTCGAATTCGAGATTGGTGCGCACGGCCTCCACCCCTTCATCGCCATCGCTGGCTGTGACGACGGTATAGCCCTGCCGCGTCAGTGCCCGCTCCGCCACGGCGCGGACCATGTCTTCGTCTTCCACCAGCAGGATTCGCCCGCCACCTGACCACTCGCTTTCGGCCTCCACCAGTTCGGGCTTGCGCAGCTCTTCTTCGGTCGCATTGTGGACCGGCAGGTAGATGGTGAAACGCGCGCCGCGCGGCACGCCATCGGGATGCAACACGTTGTCGGCAAAGATGAAACCGCCCGACTGCTTGACGATGCCATAGACAGTGGACAGGCCCAGCCCCGTGCCCTTGCCCAATTCCTTGGTGGTGAAGAACGGTTCGAAAATCTTGCTGAGATTCTGTTGCGGAATGCCGCCACCGGTATCCTCCGCAATCAGCACCGTATAATCGCCCGCAGGGATGATTTCGCTGCCCATGCGGCGGATATCGCCCGCGGCAACGCGGCGCGTGGCGAATGTCAGGGTGCCGTGGGAATGTTCCCCGCCGCGCGCCTGGATTGCATCGCGGGCATTGACTGCCAGGTTGATGATCACCTGTTCCAGTTGGCGCGGATCCGCGCGCACCGGGCCAAGGTCACGATCGTGGCGGGTTTGCAGGGTGATCTTCGCCCCCAGCAGCCGCTTCAACAACTGGCTGACTTCCGAAATCACGTCGGGCAACTGCAGCACTTCGGGTTGCAGGGTCTGCTGGCGGGAGAATGCCAGCAATTGCCGGGTCAGCGATGCGGCGCGGTTGGAATTGGCCTTGATCTGCTGGATGTCGTCATAATCGCTGTCACCCGGCGTGTGCCGCAACAGCATCAGGTCGCAATATCCGATGATCGCGGTCAGCACGTTGTTGAAATCGTGCGCCACACCACCGGCCAATTGCCCCACGGCCTGCATCTTGGTGGCCTGCGCCACCTGCCGTTTCAGGCGGGTTTCCTCGGTCGTGTCGGCCAGGCTCAGCAGAACCGCCGCGTCGCCCAGCCCGCGCACCCCGGCCAGGCCAAGCGACACCGGATCGTCCGGTTCGCTGCGCAGCCGCACGGCAATATCGCCACTGGACGCGGGGCCCTGGCCAAAGCGGCGGACGGCATCGGACAGGGCAGTCTTGTCCTGCCGGATCACCAGATCCGACGGGTACGGCGGCAAGGCTTTCTGTTCCATGCCTGCGGCGCGCTTGAACGCCGGGTTGGCGAACAGGAAATGCCCGTCCCGATCGGTCATGGCGAGGCCAAGTGGCAGCTGTTCCAGCAAGGCTTCCAGCTGCGGCGCCTGGCCATAAGCTTCCTGGCCCCAGCCGCCCAGGCCCACACCGGTATCCAGCAACAGCATCACGGAAGGCGCTTCGCCCACGCGTGCGGTACCCGGCCTGCCCGGCTGGGCGTCGGGATCCAGCAAGGGAATGTTGACCAGCGTCTGCGGGCTGCCTTTGCGCCCTTCGCGGGTGAAATAGATCCGTTCCTTTTCATCCGACCGCAGCAGCCGGACGAAATCCTGCCCGGCCATGCTGGCACTGGCATCCCCGCATGCACGACGGGCAAACCCGGCGTTCACCGCGCGGATCGTGCCATCAGGGCCAACCAGCGCGACCTCAATCCCGGCTGCGCTCAAGACCCTGCCGAAATAGCCGGTGATGTGCTGACCAATGTTAGCCGCGGGATCGACGGTGATGACCGGAACGAAGCTCCAGATCAGGTACTGGTCCCCCCGCCCGGCGCGGCGGGCACTGGCAGTCCAGCTCTTGTCGCCAATGCGGATCGACGCTTCGCCGCTGGCCTCATCGCGCCAGGCGGTGCGGGAAAGGCGCAGCAGGTGTTCTGCCCCGACCCCATCCACGGGCAGCCGCATCGGCGGGTGCGCCGATCCGAACCATTGTTCATAGGCCGGGTTGGCGCAAACGAGCCGGTTGGCGCGGTCGGAAATGGCGATTGCGCAATCCGGCCGGTCAATCGCGGCGACGGTCACCGTCCAGTCGGCCTGCACCGTTTCCGCCGCATCGGCAGGAACAGCGCGAACCCGCGCCCCGACAAAAGCGGCCAGGGCCAAAGCCATCAACGCGCCGCCGAAACTGAGAGTAACGGCCCATTCGCTGACGGCAAAATGCACCAGGGCAATGGTCAGGAGAACGGCAGCGGCGACAGCCAGCAGTTCGACCCTGCGCGATGGTATGGACAGCGGCTCGGTGTACATCATTCAGCAGGCAGGGATGCCGGATGGGTTGCGTCATGCGCGGCCGCGCGCTGCAGGTGCCGCTTGCGCCGACGCCGCATCACGATTTCACGCCAGATCCAGTACGACAGGACATAGCCGATCGAGGCCGAAACCACGGAAATCACAAACAGCCCCATCAGCAGCGCGGGGGCCGCGTCAGACAGCAACCAGTACGCCCATTCGCCCAGCCCCGCGCCGTGGGCATACAACGCATAAAAGGCCGCAAGATCGGCGTGGAAGCCCATCAGATTGCCGACATAAAGCGATGCCCCCAGGATCAGCGGCGTGGTTGCCGGGTTGGACAGGAAGGTCATCAGTGCGGCTAGGGGGATATTGGCCCGCACCGGCAGGCACATCAGCGCCGCGCCGACAATCTGGATGCCCGGAATCAGCGCAAAAATGCCGACCAGTAGGCCCACGGCCACCCCGCGCGGCACAGACCGGCGGGTGAAGCGCCACAGTTCATGCCGCCGCGCCAGGAACCCGGCCCAACGGCTGTGTTCCAGTTCTTCCCGGTTGGGCATGTTCCGCCGGGCCCAGTCATGCAGCCGCGCCATCATACCGCGAAGTCCAATACACAAATGCCGGATTGGCGATAGCAGGCAATAGCGCAGCCCTGTGAACCATCGGTTGACGGGACAAAGGCGATTTTACCGGCCATGTCAGCCGCGATCGCGCAGCAGGCGGGCCTTGTCGCGCTTCCAGTCGCGATCCTTGACCGTCTGGCGCTTGTCATGCGTCTGCTTGCCCTTGGCCAGGGCAAGTTCCACCTTGGCCCGCCCTTTGCCATTGAAATAGACCGACAGCGGAATCAGGGTCATGCCCTTCCGTTCCACCGCGCTCATCATCTTTTCAATTTCGCGTGCGTTCAGCAGCAGCTTGCGCGGCCGCTTGGGTTCGTGATTGAGCCGGTTGCCGTGGCTGTATTCGGGAATGTTGGCATTCACCAGCCAGGCCTGGCCTTCGTTCACATAGGCATAGGATTCGGCAATCGACCCTTCCCCACCGCGCAGGGCCTTCACTTCTGTGCCGGAAAGGGCAATCCCGGCCTCGAACACGTCCTCGATGAAATAGTCGAACTTCGCCCGCCGGTTTTCGGCGACGGTCTTCTGCTTGTCGAAAAGGGGAGGTTTGGGACGGGCCATGATCGTGGGCCATGTAGGGCGCACATGGCCCGCTGCCAATGGCCCCGCGCGTTAAACCAGGCCCAACCCCGCCAGCGCCGCGTCAACTGCCTGCTTTGCCGCGTCGCTGCACGGCGCGATCGGCAGGCGTACGTCAGGCGAAAGCCAGTCATGCAGGCGGCCGAGCGCATACTTGGTCGGGCTTGGGCTGGCGTCGGCAAACAGGGCTTTGTGCAGGGCGAACAGCCCTTCGTTCATGTCCCGTGCGGCTTCGTAATCCCCGGCAAGGCACGCGGTGTGGAACTGTGCGCACAGGGCAGGCGCGACATTGGCGGTGACGGAAATGCAGCCTCTCTGGCCCAGCACATAACCAGCCAGGGCCAGCGGATCGTCACCGGAAAGCTGGTTGAAGTCCGGCCCGGCACCGATCCGGTGCAGGACGACCCGCGCGAGATCGCCGCTGGCATCCTTGATCGACACAATCCGGTCCGGATGGCGGCGGTGCAGTTCGATCACGGTGTCGGGCAACAAGTCAGTCACCGTGCGGCCGGGCACGTTGTACAGCACCATCGGCAAGTCGCAGCTTTCCGCCAGGAACGAATAATGCGCCAGCAACCCAGCCTGGCTGGGCCGGTTGTAATAAGGCGCAACGCACAGCGCGGCATCGGCGCCCAGGTCCTTCGCGACCTGCATATGCCACAGCGCGGTGCGGGTATCATTGCTGCCGCAGCCGGCGATTACCGGCACGCGGCCCGCCGCTTGTTCCACGCAAATGCGGATTACGCGGTGGTGCTCGTCATTATCCAGCGTGGCGGATTCGCCGGTGGTGCCGCAAGGAACCAGCGCGGACGATCCGCTTTCGATCTGCCATTCGACGAACCGGCGGAACGCCTCTTCATCCACTTGCTCACCCTTAAACGGGGTGATGAGTGCCGGAATCGAGCCAGAGAACATTTGCGCCGCCCTTGTCTTTGCTTGTAACCTCAGCGGTGTCGCGCATGGTGCGCAAAGGCCCGCGGGTCAATCGTTCAGCGCCTGATAAGGATGCGTCTGCCCAGATGTCCAGCATGGTTCGCACATCATTCATTGCCGCCCTGCTTGCATCCGTGCTGTCGACGTCCGTTCCTGCCGGGGCGCAAGACGTTACCGGCAATGCGCAGGAACAAGACGGCCTGCCGCAGGATTCGATGCTGCAACAGGGGCACGATTGGGATGCCGCCCGCGCTTCCCTGGTGGCGCGCACCGCCGGGCCGATGGCCGGGGCGATTGCCCGCTGGGAACAGCTGACCGCCAGCCGCAGCTTCCCCTTCGACAGCTACGCCAGCTTCCTGCTCAGCTATCCCGGCTTCCCGGATGAAGACCGCCTGCGCGCCAGCGCGGAATTGCGGCTGGGCATGGAATTCGTGCCACCGGAACGGGTGTTGGCCTATTTTGATCGCTTCCCGCCGCTGACCAACAATGGCCGCGCGCAATATGCGGTCGCGTTGATGCAATTGCGCCCCAACGCTGCCGAACAGCCCGCACGAGCGGCATGGGCTGGTGGCGAGATGTCGGACGGGGCGGAAAGCCTGATCCGCAGCAGCTATGGCGCGGTCCTCACGCAGGCCGAACAGGATGCCCGGATGGACGCGCTGTTGTGGCAGCGCAGCCGCCCGGCGGCAGAGCGGCAGCTGGCCCTCGCCTCCCCCGCCCGGCAGTCCGTTTTCGCGGCGCGGCTTTCCATCCTGCAAGGCGGCGACGGCGCGACCGGCGATCCGGCGGCAGCGGGCGATCCCGGATACCTCTACAACCGCAGCCGCGGCTTGCGCAGCTTCGGTCGGGGCGCGGAAGCGGCATCGTTGCTGGCCAACAGCCCTGCACTGTCCCGCCGCCCCTTCGATGAAACGCTGTGGGTGGAAGAACTGCTGGTCGCAGCCCGCGCCGGCAGCGCGCGCGATGCACAACGGATCGCGTCCCGCGTTGATGAAGCCTTTGCCCCGGGAGCGGACATCTCGGCTAAGGGC
>JBARAF010000095.1:0-10674 GCA_049791695.1 Croceibacterium sp. | reverse complement strand
GCCTGATCGTGGAACGTGACAGTGATGCGATTGCTGCTGCGGTAAAGGCCCTGCTGGCCAATCCCCCCGCTGCGGAACAGGTTGCCGCCAGCGCCGCGCGCTTCAGCTGGGAAGCGAATGCGGCGGCGCTGGCGGACTATTACGAAGGGTTGCTGGCCGGTTAAGCCTCAGGCTTCGCCGCGTGCCCGGCGTTCCTGCCGGTCGGCAGCGGTTTCGGTGGGCACGAAGCTGTCACCGGTCACGCCCAGCCAGATCAGGATCGGCGCGGACATGTAGATCGAGCTGTAGGTACCGACGAAGATCCCCAGGGTGATCGCGGCGGTGAAGCCGAAAATCACGTCCGGGCCGAACAGCAGCAGCGCCAGCAGGGTGATCAGCACCGACAGCGACGTGACCACGGTGCGGCTGAGTGTTTCGTTGACCGAAAGGTCTAGCAGCTCCGGCATCGGCATCTTGCGATACTTCTTCAGGTTTTCGCGGATGCGGTCGTAAATCACGATCGTGTCATTCAGCGAATAGCCGATCAGGGTGAGGATGGCGGCGACGATGTTGAGATCGAACTCCATCTGCGTCAGCGCAAACAGGCCCAGCGTCAGCGTAACGTCGTGGGCCAGCGCGAACAGCGCGCCCACGCCGAACTGCCATTCGAAGCGGATCCAGATGTAGATCGAGATGCCCAGCATGGCGAGGCCCAGCGCCCACATCCCGGTGCGGAACAATTCGCCCGAAACCTTGCCGGAAACCGAATCCACCCCGTCAATGCGAGCGCCCGGGTGGTTCTGTTCCAGGTTGGTGACGATCTTCTTCGTCATCTCGTCAGCCAGGGCCTTGGCGTTGTCGCCTTCAGGCAGCTTCATCCGCACCGAAACTTCGTTCGGCTTGCCGAAACGCTGGATGATCGGTTCGCCATAACCCAGCGCGCCAATCTGCTCGCGCAACTGGGCAACCGGGGCTTCCTTGTCCTGCACGAAGGTGACGCGCACCATCTGCCCGCCGACGAAATCGACGCCGAGGTTCAGGCCCTTGGTGAAAACCAGGGTCAGCGATGCTGCCATCAGCAGCAGGCTGATCGCGTAGAACGGCACCCGCCAGCGCAGGAACCGGATGTTGGTGTTGTCAGGGATGAGTTTCAGCAATTTCATGTCCGTCGCCCCTTACAGCACGAGGTCCGCGGGCCGCTTGCGCCGCAGCCAGCCAGCCACCCACATCCGGGTGAGGGTAACGGCCGTGAAGACCGAAGTGACGATGCCGATCATCAGCACCACGGCAAAGCCGCGGACCGGGCCGGAGCCGAAGGCGAACATCAGCACGGCAGCGATCAGGTTGGTGATGTTGCCATCGAAGATCGCGCTGCTGGCTTCCTTGAAGCCGGTTTCCACCGCCTGGACCACGCGCCTGCCTTTTGCCCGCTCCTCCCGGATGCGTTCGTTGATCAGCACGTTGGCGTCCACCGCGGCCCCCACCGTCAGCACAAAACCGGCGATGCCCGGCAGCGTCAGGGTAGTGTTCATGATCGCCATTACGCCCAGGATCATCAGCACGTTGATGGTCAGCGCGACGCAGGCGTACAGGCCGAAACGGCCATAGGTGACGAGGATGAACAGCATCAGCGCACCGGTGCCGATCGCCATCGCGATGGCGCCCTTCTCAATCGAATCCGCGCCCAGATCCGGCCCGACGGTGCGTTCTTCAACCACGGTCAGGTCCACCGGCAGCGCACCCGAACGCAGCGAGATCGCCAACGCGTTGGCGCTCTCAGCAGTAAAGCTGCCGCTGATCTGCGCCTGCCCACCAATGATCGGTTCGTTGATGTTCGGCGCGGACAGCACCTTGCCGTCGAGGATGATGGCGAACGGCTTGCCCACGTTTTCGCTGGTCAGCTTGGCAAAACGCTGGCCGCCCTGCGTATCGAAGGTAATCGACACGACCTGTTCGTTGGTCTGCGAATTGACCGTCGCCTGGGCATTGGTCAGCGAATCGCCGCGAATGCCACCCAACCGCTTGACCGCGATGGACTGGCCCTGCTGCGGCGTTCCCGCGGCAAAGGCCACGATTTCGCTGCCCGGGGGGGCAATGCCCTGCTGGATGTCAGCCTGCAGCGCAGTGCCATCCACCAGCTTGAATTCAAGATTGGCCGTCTGGCCTAGCAGGTCCTTCAGCGCCTGCGGATCGTCGAGACCCGGAACCTGCACCACGATCCGGTCATCGCCCTGGCGGATGATCGTCGGTTCCTTGGTCCCCAGCGCGTCGATACGCTTGCGGACCACGTCCGTTGCGCTGTCCATCGCCTGGGTTACTGCCAGGTCGAGCCCGGCGCGGGTCTGGGTCAGGACGAAACGATTGCCGTCCACCACCTGAATTGTCCAGTCGCGCTGGCCAGTCAGCCCTGCGCCCGTGGTCATCGGCTCAATCAGGCCGCGCGCCTTGTCGACTTGCGCGTTGTCCTCAACCATGAAGGACAGACGTCCGTCAGCGCTGGAAATATCGCCGATCCGGATGCGCGGTTCGGCAGTCCGCATGGCGTTGCGAACCGATTCTTCCATGCCGTCCAGCCGCTGGCGGGCGACCTGGGTCGGCTCCGCTTCGAGCAGCAAGTGGCTGCCGCCGGCAAGGTCAAGCCCGAGGTTGATCACCGGGTTGGGCAAGCTGGCGGGCCAGGTCGCGCCGGTCAGTGAAACCAGCGACGGAGCGGACGCCAGGGCGCAAACCAGCGCCAGGGCCCAAATGGAAAAACGCTTCCAGGGGGGAAAATCGAGCATTGCGGTGGCGGTCTCTCGGAACGGTCTGGCGGAGCGGGCTTACGGATCAGTCGTTTGCAGCTGCGCCGCCCGGGGGCACGATGTCGCCAATGGTCGACTTGACCACCTTGACCTTCACACCCTGGGCAATTTCGATATCGGCATAGGCATCGTCCACCCGCACCACTTTGCCGACAATGCCGCCGGCGGTGAGGACCTGGTCACCCTTCTTGATCCCGGCGATCTTGGTCTGCAGATCCTTCTGCCGCCGCATCTGCGGGCGAATGATCAGGAACCAGAAAATCCCGACCATGCCGACGATCGGCAGGAACTGAAGCCATGCGGGCGGAGCAGCGGCGCTGGCGCCAGCGGCAAGAATTTCGAGCATCATGTGAGCCTGTTCATCCGGAATTTGCGTCTATGTGGGGCACCTGCGCACGGTGGCAAGCCCCTCCCATTTCGAAGGGCGAGCGCGTAGCAGCTATGCAACAGAGTGGCAACGCGCCCCGTGGCCAAGGGATATGGCACCAACTGCAAGCGAGGCGCTTGCCAGCGCGCAGGCACCACCCTATAGGCGCCCCCACCACTGGAACGGGACGTAGCGCAGCCTGGTAGCGCACCACACTGGGGGTGTGGGGGTCGCAGGTTCGAATCCTGTCGTCCCGACCAGTGGCAACCCCCTCATCAGAATGCCGGAATGGCGAAACCGCCTTTCCTACACGAGCCGATCTGGTTCATTTGGCCGACTCCTCAACCAGGAGTCTGTGCCCCATGCCCATCATCGACAGCCTGATCGGTCCGATTGCATCGATCATCGACAAGATCATCCCTGACAAGGAAGCCCGCGCCCGCGCCAAGCTGGAACTGCTCCAGCTGGAAGGTACGCAGGAACTGCAACAGATCCAGACGCGTCTTTCGGCGATCATTGCCGAGGCCAATTCGGCCGATCCGTGGACCAGCCGCGCCCGGCCCAGCTTCCTCTATGTTATATACGCCCTGCTGCTGTGGGCCATGCCGATGGGCTTGATCGCGGCGTTCCGCCCGCAGGCCGCGCAAGACATAGCCGCCGGGATGAACGCCTATCTCGGCGGCCTGCCGGAACCGCTATATGCGTTGTTCGGCACCGGCTACCTTGGCTACACCGCTGCCCGCCAATGGGGGAAACTGAAGGGCACCGACCGCTAGAACCGCCCAGCCCCGAACCGAAGTTTTGCCCTTTGCCCCCCTTGGCGCTATGGCCCGCTGGCCAGGCGCCAAGGGGGATTTTTCATGGCCAACACCGTCTTCGTACTCAACGGACCCAACCTGAACCTGCTCGGCACGCGCGAGCCGGAAATCTATGGCGCCGATACGCTGGACGACATCGCCGGCCGGCTGGAGGATTTGGGCCAGAAGCTGGGCCTCACCGTCGATCTGCGCCAGTCCAATCACGAAGGCCACCTGGTCGACTGGCTGCACGAAGCCCAGGCGGATGGCGCCAAGGCGGTCCTGCTCAATGCCGGCGCGCTGACCCACACCAGCATTGCATTGTATGATGCAATCAAGGGCATCCGCACCCCGGTGATCGAGGTTCACCTGTCCAACCCGCACCGGCGCGAGGATTTTCGCCACCACAGCTATGTCGGCATGGCCGCCAAGGCGACCGTGGCCGGGTTCGGTGCAATGAGCTATGAACTGGCGCTGGAAGCTGCCGCACGTCTTTGATCGGGCAAAGGGGCACCCGCCCCCTTGCCTTGCCTGCCTGCCCGACGCATAGCGCGCCAATGTCGCAGGCCTGTCAGAAGAGGAATTGATGGCCGATAACGAAGCCAAGACCGGGAAAGATTCCGGCATGAAGATCGATACCAGCCTCGTGCGCGAGCTGGCCGAAATGCTGGCCGAAACCGGCCTCACTGAAATCGAGGTTGAAGACGGCGAACGCAAGATCCGCGTTTCGCGCGGTGGTGGCGTGGCCTCGGCCCCGGTGGCCTATGCCCCGGCTCCCGTCGCGGCCCCGGTACCGGCTGCTGCTGCCCCCGCGGCCGAAGCGCCCGCAGCCGCGGCTGCCAATGCGCTGAAGAGCCCGATGGTCGGCACCGCTTACCTCTCCCCCGAACCGGGCGCAGAACCGTTCGTGAAGGTGGGTGATACGGTGAAGGCAGGCGATACCCTGCTGATCGTGGAAGCGATGAAGGTGATGAACCCGATCGTTGCCACCAGCGCCGGGACCGTGCGCGAAATCCTGATCGAAACCGGCCAGCCGGTCGAATTCGACCAGCCGCTGCTCGTGATTTCCTGAACCGATGGCCATTTCCCGCCTGCTGATCGCCAACCGGGGCGAAATCGCGCTGCGAATTCACCGCGCCGCGCATGAAATGGGCATCGAAACGGTCGCGGTGCACTCCACCGCAGATGCCGATGCGATGCACGTGCGCCTGGCCGACCATGCCGTGTGCATCGGCCCGCCGGCGGCAAAGGACAGCTATCTCAACGTTGCGGCGATCATTTCGGCAGCGGAAATTTCCCGCGCCGATGCGATTCATCCGGGTTACGGCTTCCTGTCGGAAAACGCCCAGTTTGCCGACATCGTCGAAGCGCACGACATCACCTGGATCGGCCCCAAGCCGGAACATATCCGCACGATGGGCGACAAGGTGGAAGCCAAGCGCACCGCCGGGGCCTTGGGCCTGCCACTGGTGCCGGGTTCCGATGGCGCAGTCAGCGATCCGGTGGAAGGGGCGAAGATCGCCGCTGAAATCGGCTATCCGGTGATCATCAAGGCCGCTTCCGGCGGCGGCGGTCGCGGAATGAAGGTTTGCAACAGCCCCGACCAGCTGGCGACGCTGATGCAGCAGGCCGGTAACGAGGCCAAGGCCGCGTTCGGTGACGCAACCGTCTATATTGAAAAGTACCTTGGCAACCCGCGCCACATCGAATTCCAGGTGTTCGGCGATGGCAAGGGCAATGCGATCCATCTGGGCGAACGCGACTGTTCGCTGCAGCGCCGCCACCAGAAGGTGCTGGAAGAAGCCCCCTCGCCCGTCATCACCCGCGAAGACCGGGACCGGATGGGTGGCATCGTGGCAAAAGCCATGGCCGACATGGGCTATCGCGGTGCCGGCACGATCGAATTCCTGTGGGAAGACGGCAAGTTCTATTTCATCGAAATGAACACCCGCCTGCAGGTGGAACATCCGGTGACGGAAGCGATCACCGGGGTCGACCTGGTGCGCGAACAGATCCGCATTGCCGATGGCAAGCCGCTGTCCGTCACCCAGGACGAAATCGAGTTCAAGGGCCACGCGATCGAATGCCGCATCAATGCGGAAGATCCGTGGACTTTCGCCCCCAGCCCCGGCCTCGTGGCTAATTACCATGCGGCGGGCGGGATGCACGTGCGGGTCGATAGCGGGCTTTATGCCGGTTACCGCATTCCGCCGTACTACGATTCCATGATCGCCAAGCTGATCGTTTATGGCCGTACCCGCGAAGGGTGCATCATGCGGCTGAAGCGGGCGCTGGAAGAAATGGTCATCGGCGGGGTCAAGACCTCGATCCCGTTGCACCAGGCGCTGCTGCAGGAACCCGACGTGCTGAACGGCGATTACAGCATCAAGTGGCTGGAAGAATGGCTGGAAAAGCGGGAGGGGTAACCCACCCCGGGCGGGGCCAAAACGGCCCCGCTACCCGTGCAGGGTTTCGCCCCGCGCCAGCATCGCCACAAATTCCCCGATCTTGCGGGCGCGGGTTTCCGCACGTTTGACCGCGCCGATGCGATAGAGGACGGCATATCGGTTCGCCCCGGTCAGCGTGGCGAAAAAGGCCGCTGCCGCCGGATTGGCATCCAGCGCGGCCTGCAAATCTTCTGGCACCTGCGCGGAACTGGCCGGGGCATAGGCCGCATCCCACCGCCCGTCGGCCTTCGCTGCTTCGATCTGGCTCAGTCCGGCAGCCACCACGCGTCCTTCCGCCAGCAGTTCGGTGGCCCGCTTGCGGTTCACTTCCGACCACTTGCTGCGGGGCTTGCGCGGGGTAAAGCGGATCAGCCAGCTTTCGGCGTCGTACTTGTCCAGCTGACCGTCGATCCAGCCGTGGCACAGCGCACTGTCGATGGCCTGCTGCTTGCTGAGCGAAACGGTGGACGCGCCCTTGCGCGCGAACCGCAGCCAGGCCCCCGGCGCTGCACCGGCCTGTCCGGTAAGCCAGGCTTCAAACGCAGCCTGATCGGGAAACAGCAGGACCGGCAGCCCCTTGCGGACTTCCGGCGGCGGGCTCACCCCAGTGGCACGCCGGGATCGCACTTCGCGGTGCGGATGGTCAGCGATGTCTTCACGCTGGCCACGTTGGGCGCGGGCGTCAGCTTGCTGGTCAGGAATTCCTGGAAGCTTTGCAGATCCTTGCTGACGATCTTCAGGATGAAATCGATCTCGCCATTCAGCATATGGCATTCGCGCACTTCAGGCAGGGTGCGGATGTGATCTTCGAAAGCGCGCAGGTCTTCTTCCGCCTGGCTTTTCAAGCTGACCATGGCGAATACGGTGATGGCAAATCCCAGCTTCGACGGGTCCAGATCGGCGTGATAGCCGCGGATTACGCCGTCTTCTTCCAGCGAACGCACACGGCGCAAGCATGGCGGGGCAGTCAGCCCAACACGGCGGGCGAGATCGACATTGGTTACGCGCCCTTCCGCCTGCAATTCAGCAAGCAAGCGGCGATCGATGGAATCGAGCGTGGCCATGACAACCCCTGTTTAGTCCCGGAAAACGCGCCGGTTGTTCCCGATGCGTGAAATTTAGCAAGTCCCTGCACAAATCGCAGGTAATAAAGTTGTGTATGATGGCAATTGTCCCGCTTTGCAACGCATCCCAAGCTGGCGCTGAAGGAATTGCCGCAAGGCGCTAAGGGATTGCCGCATGACCAGCGGTGGAAATCCCGTACAGTTTGATGATCGGCTGCACACCGTATTGCACAGCCGTGCCGACAGCCCCGGCCTGGCGCGCACTCAGTACCGCCAATTGCTTGATCTGCTCGGCAGCCAGCAAGGGGAGACGAGTCCGACTTTGGCCCCGTCAATGGCAGAGGCGGGATACGCCCGTTTGCAGCAATTGGCGGATGAACTGCCGGCCACCGTGCAGTCCGCAATCCTGCGTGAACCGGGACTGCGGCTGCGTAACCCGGCATTGATCGCCCGTTTGGCACTGGGTGAACCGCAGGCTGCCGCAGCAGCCATGGCGACTGCCCGGCTGAGCGACGATGAGTGGCTGAACCTGATCCCCAGCTTGCCGCTGGTGGCCCGCGGATTCCTGCGCCACCGCCGCGATCTCCCGCCCGGTGCCCGCGCCACGCTGCAACGGCTCGGCGTGCAGGACCTGGTCCTGCCAGAACCGGCGGAACAGGCACGGCAACGTGAAGCGCAGCTGCCGACGGCGCCCCCGGCAACGGCTGACAGCCAGCGCGGCATTGGCGACCTCGTCCGCCGGATCGAGGAATTTCGTCGCACCCGCAGCGAAGTCGGGGCCTCGCCGCGCCTGCCGTTGGCCGGGCTGGAAGACACCGAAGCGCAAGAGCGCCCGGAATGCTTCGATTTCGCCACCGATGCCAGCGGCGTGGTCCGCTGGACCGATCCGGCCATGGCGCCACTGGTTGTGGGGATGCCGCTCCTGGCCCCCGGAACGCTCGCGCCCACATTGCCGGACCGCGCCGCGCGGCGAGCCGCAAAGCAGCGTCAACTGCTGCGCCACACTCGCGCCCTGCTGAACGGCCCGGCTGCGATCGCCGGAGAATGGCGGATTGACGCCGCGCCCCATTTCTCCGCCGATAGCGGCAGCTTTGCCGGCTATCGCGGGCGCTTGCGCCGCCCCGCCCCACCCATGGTCACTGCGCAACCAAAGGCGCACGGCGAGGCTGATCGGATTCGCCAGGTGCTGCACGAACTGCGCACGCCAGTGAATGCGATCCAGGGCTTTGCCGAAATCATCCAGCAACAGCTGTTCGGCGCAGTGCCCAACGAATACCGCGCCCTGTCTGCCGCCATTGCGGTCGATGCCGCGCGGCTGTTGGGCGGGTTCGAGGATCTGGACCGATTGGCACGGCTGGAAAGCGGCGCGATGGACTTGCCAGAAGGAATCAGCGACCTGGCCAGTGTCCTGGCAGGCCAATTGCGGCGGCTGGATGGGGTGCTGCGCCCGCGCAGTGCCGCGATTGACCTGCGCGGCAGCGGCCCGCTGCTGGTTGGCCTGGACGGTGACGATGCCGCCCTGCTGGCCTGGCGGCTGCTGGCGGCACTGGCGGGCGGTCTTGCGCCCGGCGAAACGATCACCATCAGCCAGAGCCGTGAGGGCGACCGGGCTGTGCTGGAAGCGGAACTGCCGCTGGCGCTGGACGGGCAGGACGATCTGTTTGCCGGCAGCCCGCCTGCCCAGCCCCGGGCGATTTCGGCAGGGATGTTCGGCACCGGCTTCGCCCTGCGCTTGGCCCGGGCGGAAGCAGAGGCGATTGGCGGTTCACTGGAACGACGCGGCGAGTTGTTGACGCTTTCTCTACCAATATTATGCCAAAGACCGGCGAACGATTATCAGGCAGATGAAGCCAACGGGGGCACTTCGGCCGCCTGAACGGTCACCATTGCAATCTGGGAGGGGCACGATGCGCGCAATCACCGACTTGCCGCCCTATTCAGCCCATGCCCGATTTGAGCCAGGATTTGGCACCCGGTTCCTGCTGACTGTCGATACCGAAGAAGAATTCGACTGGACCAAGCCACTGACTCGCGAACGGCATGGGCTGGACCATGTCCCGCGCCTGGCGAAATTCCAGGAATTTTGCGAAAACCAGAATGTCGTGCCGGTGTATTTGGTCGATTGGCCTGTGGCGCAATCAGCCGAGGCGGCGGAAATCCTGCGCGGGCCGCTGGCAGATGGCCGGGCGGAAATCGGCGTGCAGCTGCATCCGTGGGTGAACCCCCCGTTTGATGAAGAGGTAACGCAGCACAATTCCTTCGCCGGAAACCTGCCGCGCGCGCTGGAACGGGCCAAGCTGTTTGCCCTGCGCGATGCGATCGAACGCAATTTCGGGGCCACCCCGTTGATCTATCGCGCCGGGCGGTATGGTACCGGGCCAAACACTGCTGAACTGCTGGCGGAAGCTGGCATCGCCATCGACACATCAGTGCGGGCCAAATTCGATTACACTGCCAGCGGCGGACCGAATTACCGGCAGCACCCGCTGGTCCCCTATTGGCACGACGATGCACGTCGCCTGCTGGAATTGCCGCTGACCACCACGTTCTGGGGGCTGCTGCGGCGGCAGGGGGATTTCCTGTACCCAGCCATGTGGCGCGTGCCCCGCTTGCGCGGACTGCTGTCACACCTGGCCATGCTGGAACGGATCCCGCTGACCCCGGAAGGCGTTGCGGTGGAAGAGGCCATTCGCGGCATCGACATGGCGCTGGACGATGGCCTGCCCGTGCTGGTGCTATCGTTCCACAGCCCGTCGATCAGCCCCGGCCACACCCCCTATGTCCGCAACGAACATGACCTTGACCAGCTGTACGACTGGTGGCGGCGCGTGTTCACTTATCTGGAAATGCGCGGGGTCAAGCCGACCACGGTGTCCGGGGTAATGCAGGCCGTCTGTCGTTGAGGCGGATCAGCTGACCCGCTTGATCCGCACGCGCGGCTGGCGATCGGCATCGAGGTAGTAAGCCCCCAGCGCGCCCCGCACGATTGACACCTGGTCACCCTTCCGGGGCGGACGGAAGCTGCGCAGTACTTCTTCCACGCGCCAAACGGAACCATCACTCATCCCGAATTGCCAGTAACCCGGGCCGACTGAGCGGGCCGAAGCGACGGTTACGGTGATTTCTTCCAACTGGCGCTGTTGTTCCGGCAGGCGGGCGTCGCGCTGCGCGGCGCTGAGCCCGAATTCCTCGCGTACCGTGGCCGCCGGGGCCGCAGGC
>JBARAF010000094.1:0-9669 GCA_049791695.1 Croceibacterium sp. | reverse complement strand
CCTCGGCCTCGTCGATTTCCACCCCGGCGCTGGTCAGATCGCCCAGCACCTTGCGGATCACATCTTAGTCGCCCGCATCTTCGTAATCAGCCTGGATCACTGCCTTGGCGTAAGCTTCCGTTTCGACCTGGGTCAGGTTCATCCGTTCGGCAGCCCACTGGCCCAGCAGCCGGTTACGGCGCGCGGCGATGCGGAAGGCGGTGTCTTCGTCCAGAGCGAACTTGGCTTCTTCGGCGCGTTCGCGGTCCTTGAAATCGGTCATGGTGTTCAGCCCCTCAAAACTAAATTCTGGTGCGCCATAGGGTCCGGCGCTTCAGGCGGCAACAGCGGTGCCGCGGGCCAGCCACGGTCGCTTGTTCGCCAGCTGCGTTTCGTAACTGCTGATGGCATCGCCGCGGGCCATGGTCAGCCCCACTTCGTCCAGCCCTTCCAGCAGGCAGGCCTTGCGGAACGGGTCGATGTCGAATGTGAAGCGATCCTGGAACGGGGTGGTCACCGTTTGCGCTTCCAGGTCGATCGTGATCGGATCAGTCGTCGCCACTTCCAGCAGCCGGTCCACCGCCGCCTGTGGCAAGACCACGGTCAGGATGCCGTTCTTGAAGGCATTACCGGAAAAGATGTCGGAAAAACTGGGGGCGATCACCGCGGTGATGCCCATGTCCAGCAGGGCCCAGGCAGCATGTTCGCGGCTGGAACCGCAACCGAAATTGTCACCCGCCACCAGGATCGGCGCATGGGCGAATTCCGGGCGGTCGAACACGTTGGCAGGATCTGCCCGCACTGCTTCAAAAGCACCGCGGCCCAAGCCTTCGCGGCTGATGGTTTTCAGCCACTTGGCGGGGATGATCAGATCGGTATCGACGTTCTTCAGGCCGAAGGGCACGGCCCGGCCTTCCACGTGGCGCAGGGGTTCCATCAATCAGTCTCCGGTGCTTCGCCACTGGGAATCGGGGGGAGCTGTTCCGGCTCCTTGCGCTTGTCCTTGCGGCGGTTGGCATAGAGCAGCGCGGCTGCCACGGCAGCCGAACCGATCGCGGCCCCGGCGACGAGGGCAGTGTTTGACAGCCCTTTGGATTTGTTCTTGCTCATGCTTTTTCAATGGGGCGCAGGCTGCGCGAGGGCAAGTCCTGTCAGAGATAATCCGCAATTGCCGCCCATCGTCGTTGCTTTTCCGCCAGCGGGATCGCGGCGTTGGCCGGACTGGAAGAAGGTAGCGGCAGCAGGGCGAGGGGCGACCCGGCCAGTTGCGCCATGCCGATCTTCGCCGATGCTGCGCCGTTGAAGGCGACCGCGCGCAAGGCGGGCAGGGTGGCGATCAGATCGGTCAGCGGATTGTGCTCCGCATCGCGGATCGCGGTGTCGAGGCTGCCCGGCCGGGTGGCGCTGGCGACCGTGTCCCACAGCCCGATCCCGGCGGCCAGCAGCGCGGCGAGGCGCTGTTCATAGTCGCGCGGTTCAAGCTCCTGCCCGATGGCATGGCCGGCCAGTTGCCAGAAACGGTTGCGCGGGTGGGCGTAATACCGCTGCTCCGCCAGCGACCGTTCCCCCGGCAGGCTGCCGAGCACCAGCACCCGCGTGGCGGGGGAAGTGACGGGCGGGAAGGAGCTTTTGCGCAGTTAGCCCACCAGTTTCCGCACGTCGGTCAGCTTGCCGGTCACCGCCGCCGCTGCCGCCATCGCCGGGCTGACGAGGTGAGTGCGTGCGCCGGGGCCCTGGCGGCCGACGAAGTTGCGGTTGCTGGTGCTGGCGCAGCGTTCACCCGCGGGCACCTTGTCCGGGTTCATGCCCAGACAGGCGGAACAGCCCGGCTCGCGCCATTCGAGGCCCGCTTCGGTGAACACCTTGTCCAGCCCTTCGGCTTCAGCCTGCGCCTTCACCAGGCCGGATCCGGGGACGACAATGCCCCACTTGATGTTCGGGTGGACCTTGCGGCCTTTCAGCACGGCAGCGGCGGCGCGCAGGTCTTCGATGCGGCTGTTGGTGCAACTGCCGATGAAGACGTTCTGCACCTCGACCTCGTCCATCCGCTGGCCGGGGGTCAGGCCCATGTATTCGAGGCTGGCCTGGGCGGCCTTCTGCTTCGACGGATCGGAAAAGCTTTCCGGCGCGGGGACCACGCCGCCGATGGCGACCACGTCTTCAGGGCTGGTGCCCCAGGTGACGGTGGGTTCAACCGTGGCGGCATCGATCACCACCGACTTGTCGAACACGGCGCCTTCATCGGTGCGCAGGGTGCGCCAGTATTCCACGGCCTGATCCCATTCGGCACCCTTGGGCGCGAAGGGGCGGCCTTTCAGCCAGGCGAAAGTCACATCGTCCGGCGCGACGAGGCCAGCGCGGGCGCCGCCTTCGATGCTCATGTTGCAGACCGTCAGGCGGCCTTCGATGCTCATTTCCTCGAACACCTTGCCGCGATATTCGATCACATGGCCGGTGCCACCGGCCGTGCCGATGACGCCGATGATGTGCAGGATCAGGTCCTTGGCCGTCACGCCGGGGCGCAAGTCGCCGTCCACGCGCACTTCCATCGTCTTCGACTGCTTCAACAGCAGCGTCTGCGTGGCCATCACGTGTTCGACTTCGCTGGTGCCGATGCCGAAAGCCAGCGCACCGATGCCGCCGTGGCAGGCGGTGTGCGAATCGCCGCAGACGATGGTGGTGCCCGGCAGGGAGAAGCCCTGTTCCGGCCCGACCACGTGGACGATGCCCTGTTCCTTCGCCGTCGCGCCGAAGTACCGCACGCCGAATTCGGCCACGTTGCGTTCCAGCGCGGACAATTGCTGCGCGCTTTCGACATCGGCGATGGCGATGCGCTGGCCCGCGGCGTCGAGCCGCGCGGTGGTGGGCAGGTTGTGATCCGGCACGGCCAGGGTCAGTTCCGGGCGGCGCAGCTTGCGGCCGGCCATGCGCAGGGCCTCGAACGCCTGCGGGCTGGTCACTTCGTGCACCAGGTGGCGGTCGATGAAGATCAGGCTGGTGCCGTCGCCCTGGTGTTCGACAACGTGGGCATCCCAGATCTTGTCGTAAAGCGTGCGCTTGTGCGTGTGGGGGCGGCTGGATTCAGGTTCGGACATGGTCCTGCGCCTAAGCCTGCCGCCCCCGGCTTTCAAGTTACGAAAACTTCGCGTCAATCAACCCGGCGGCCGGGTCAGCGGCGATAGTAACGGTCGTGATCGCGGTCGCGGTGCTGTTCCTGCCCGCGATGGTCGTTGTGGTCGAAGCGTTCGGCCCGCAGCTGGGCCCGCACGGCATCGACGCGAGCGCCCAGCGTGTTCAGTTCGCCCCGGGTAAAGCCGCCGCGGGCATAGCGGGCGTAAAGATCGTGCAGCTGGTCGACCTGCCGTTCCAGCTTCTGCGCCTCGCGCCCCGAAATTCCGGGACCACGCTGCAACTGGTCGATCCGACGGTCGAGCTGGTTGATTTCGCTGCGGATCTGGCCCGGGTTGTTGAAGCTGGCGGCCGAGGCCGGGGAGGCGACGGCGATCGCGGCAGCGAGGGCCAGCGGGGCGGCGATGATGAACTTGCGCATGAGAGCTTCCTTTCGAACCTTGTTCAGGAAACCGTTCCTGACAATGAACAAATGCCACAGCCCCGCCGCCCGTGTCCGTCACCTTTGGTAAGATTGTGTCGCGCGCATGGTGCAAAGCTTGCCATAAGCTGCACGGTCTGTTCAGCCTTTGTCAGCGCCCGGGCAGGGGACTATAGAGCGGGCATGACCTGGCTGCCCCCCTTGCTGATCGTTGTGGCGACCTTTGCCGCGATGGAATGGGTCGCTTGGGCGAGCCACAAGTACATCATGCACGGCTGGGGCTGGGGCTGGCACCGCGACCACCACGAACCGCACGACAAGCTGCTGGAAAAGAACGACCTTTACGCACTGGTCGGCGCGGCATTGAGCATTTCGATGTTCGCCGCCGGTTCGCCGCTGGTGATGGGCGCGGCGGCCTGGTGGCCGGGGACGTACATTGGCCTCGGCGTGCTGGTTTACGGCGTGGTCTATTCCCTGATCCACGACGGGCTGGTGCATCAGCGCTATTTCAAATGGGTCCCGCGGCGCGGCTATGCCAAGCGGCTGGTGCAGGCCCACTGGCTGCACCATGCAACCGTGGGCAAGGAAGGCGGAGTCAGCTTCGGCTTCGTCTGGGCGCGCCGTCCGGAAGACCTGAAGCAGGAACTGAAGCGTCAGCGTGAAGCCGGCATTGCCGTAGTGCGCGACAGCGTGGGGGCTTAACCCCGCGCCGCAATCGCCGTGCCCGCAGCGTGGGCGCTGGCCCAAGCCCACTGGAAGTTATAGCCGCCAAGCCAACCGGTCACGTCCACCGCCTCGCCAATGGCGTAAAGGCCGGGGACCTTGGCCGCTTCCATCGTCTTGGATGAAAGGTCCGCCGTGCTGATCCCGCCGGCGGTTACTTCTGCCTTGGCATAGCCTTCCGTGCCGTTGGGGTGGAACGGCCAGTGCGCCAGCTGCAGTTCCGCGGCGTTGAGCGGCTTGTCGGGCAGGGTGCCGAGCATTGCCTCGATGCCGATGCGGTCGGCCAGCACATCGGCCAGCCGGGCGGGCAGGGCATCACGCAGAAGCGATTTGACCGTGGCGCGCGGCGTGGCGCGCTTGGCTGCGACCAGCCAGCCGGATGCGGCGTCGGGCAGGAAGTTGATGTCCACCACCTCGCCATGCCGCCAGTAGGAACTGGCCTGCAGGATTGCCGGGCCGGACAGGCCGCGATGGGTGAACAGCGCGGCTTCGCGAAAGCGTGCCTTGCCTGCACTGGCGATCACCGGGGTGGCGACGCCGGACAATTCGCGGAACAGCACTTCATCTCCGCCCAGTGTCAGCGGGACGAGGGCAGGGCGCGGTTCGACCACTTTCAGCCCGAACTGCCGCGCCAGATCGTAGGCAAATCCGGTCGCGCCCATCTTGGGAATCGACGGCCCGCCGGTGGCAATCACCAGTGCCGGTGCAGTGACATTGCGGCGCGATGTGGTGACGGTGAACAGGCCATCGGCATGGCTGACCCCGCTGATCGCTTCCCCGCAGGCGAGTTCGCCACTGCCCTTGGCCAGTTCTTCCAGCAGCAGCGCAACAATCTGTTTGGCCGATCCGTCGCAGAACAATTGCCCCAGCGTCTTTTCGTGCCAGGCGATGCCGTATCGGTCCACCAGCGCCACGAAATCCCGCGCAGTGTACCGGCTGAGCGCCGACTTTGCGAAATGCGGGTTGGTGGACAGGTACCGGTCCGGTGCCGTATCCACATTGGTGAAATTGCACCGCCCGCCGCCGGAAATCAGGATCTTCTTCCCCGGTTCGTCGGCATGGTCCAGCACCAGCACGCGGCGGCCCAGCTGTGCGGCCACGCCGCCACAAAACAGCCCGGCAGCCCCGGCACCCAGCACGATAGCGTCAAATTGGTTCATCCGGCGGTCTGCGTAATCAGCATCGCGGCAGATGCAACGGCCATGATCGCGGTGGCCGCCCAGCCAAGCCAGAACAGCGGGCGCGAAATGGTCAGGTTGCCCATCACGCTGCGGCGGGTGGCCAGCAGCATCATCGCCACCATGATCGGTACCGCGCACAGGCCGTTCAACACGGCAGACAGGAACAGCGCCCGGATCGGATCGACCTCGGCCCAATCCAGCGCCACCCCCACCAGCATTGCCGCCACGATCACCGCATAGAACCCGCGTGCCTGCCCCGGCTGGTATTCCAGCCCCGCCTTCCACCCGCGTGCCTCGCTGACGGCAAAGGCCCCGGCCCCGGCCAGCACGGGGATGGCCAGCAGGCCGGTGCCGATGATGCCCAGGGCAAACAGGGCAAAGGCGAAATCACCGGCCACCGGGCGCAATGCTTCGGCCGCATCGGCAGCGGTGCCGACATTGGTGATGCCTTCGGTGTGCAAGGTGGCCGCAGCGGCGATGGTGATGGCCAGCGCGATCAGGTTGGAAAAGGCCATGCCCAGCAGCGTATCGAACCGCATCCGCCGGTATTCGCGCGGGGCGCTGGCGGGATCGTCCTTCAACGGCTTTTCGCCCGGATGGTCGGTGATTTCCTCTGCTTCCTGTGACGATTGCCAGAAGAACAGGTAGGGGCTGATGGTGGTGCCAAACACCGCCACCACGGTCAGCAGCACATCCCGGTCAAAGCTGTCGGGCCACACCAGCCCGCGCGCGGTGGCGGCCCAGTCAACCTCCACCGACAGCAGCACGCCGACATAGGCAAACAGGCTCAGCGTCAGCCATTTCAGGATGCGGGCATAGCGGTGATAGGGGATGAACAATTGCAGCAGGGTGCTGAGCAGCGCGAAACCGAACACGAAATAGTGCCCACCGCTGCCGGTCACCAGTTCCAGCGATGCTGCCATGGCCGAAAGATCGGCCCCGATGTTGATGGTGTTGGCCACCAGCAGCAACCCCAGCAAAAAGGTGACGATCCAGCCGGGAAAGGCGCGGGCCAGGTTGGCCCCCAGGCCGGTGCCGGTTACGCGGCCGATATGGGCGCAGATCAATTGTACCGCACTGACCAGCGGGAAGGTCAGAGGAATGGTCCACAACAGGCCATAACCGAACTGCGCCCCGGCTTGCGAATGGGTGGCGACGCCACTGGGATCGTCATCCGCGGCACCTGTGACCACGCCCGGGCCGATTGCCTTGGCGCTGTCTTCCAGTTTTTGTTTCAGGCGCTGCCAGCGCGTGCCAGCGGTCATGCAGCGGAACCCGGGGTGCAGTCACGGACCGGAGAGCGTGTGGGGCGGGGCGATGGACAGCGGGCCCCGCATGCCGGTAACTGGCGGGCCAAACGGTCTGCGGAGGTCAGGTGAAACATCCCTTCTTCATCGCTTTCTTTGCGGTCCTGCTGCTGGCGGCGGGGCCGCTGGCGCTGCTGGTGGAACCGGGGCTGGTCCTTATCCTTGCTTTCGATTTTGCGGCAGCAGTTTTTCTCGGCCACGTCTGGTGGCGATTGCGCGCCGCCTCGCCAGACCGGCTGCGCCAGAGCGCAGCGGACAATGATGGCGGACGCGGGGTGTTGCTGGCGACCGCCTGCCTGATCCTGCTGGCGATCATGGTGGCGGTGGCGCTGGAAATGCAGGCCCCGCAGGGCGGCTCGCCGATCCACGTGGTCCTGGCGATCCTGACGCTGACGCTTGCCTGGTTCTTCGCCAATGTCGTGTTCGCCATCCATTACGCGCATATGTTCTATGACCAGACGCAATCCGGCGATGACCGCGAGGGCCTCGATTTTCCGGGTCACGAAGCGCCGGATTTCAACGATTTCGCTTATTTCTCCCTGGTCCTGGGGATGACTTTCCAGGTGTCGGATGTGCAGATCACCAGCCGTCCGATCCGCAAGGTAGCGACCGTGCACGGGCTGGCGGCGTTCTTCTACAACCTCGGCGTGCTGGCGCTGTCGATCAACATCGTCGGGGCTAACCTGGTGGGGTGAGGGGGGGGGCTTCCCTCGTCCCAACCCCAATCCGGTTCAAGGAATGAGGTGCGGTCGTCCCCGGACGGGGCGATCAGCACGATCACATGTCTATGAACCCGCCGCGATCCGGGCGGCGTGGTCCTGCACCAGCGCGATCATGTTGGGCACGCCTTGCGTACGGTTGGAACTGAGCTGGTTCTTCAGGTCGAACGGGGCCAGCGCCCCGGCAATGTCCAGCGTGGCAACCTCTGCTGCCGGCAGGTCCTGCACCGCGGCAATCACCAGGGCGACGATGCCTTTGGTGATCGCGGCATTGCTGTCAGCCAGGAAGTGCAGCTTGCCCGCATCGCCGGTGGGATAGACCCAGACGCTGGCGGAACAGCCGCGCACCAGGGTGGCATCGGTTTTCAGCGCGGCTGGCATTTCATCCAGCTCGCGCCCCAGTTCGATCAGCAGGCGATAACGTTCGTCGCCTTCAAGGAACAGGTATTCGTCGGCAATATCGGAAAGGCTGCGCATTGCCCGCCCATAGCCACAGGGGGCGTTACAGGTCCACCCCGCTGGCGATGGCTTCCAGCTTGCGAATGCGTTCCTTCAGGTCGGCGATCTCGATCCGGGCACCGCCTTCGCGCGCTCCGCCTTCGATTTCGGCCCCCCTGCCGTCGGCCGCATGGCCGCGACGCAGGTCCAGTTCGCGGGTCTTCAGGGCCAGCCAGTCCTGCCATCCCTTCAGGGCGGCCACGGCGATCACCAGCAAAGCCGCAAGGGTGCTGGCGGCGATCAGCAATTGCTCACTCATTTCGCGGTACTCCCCGGTTGGCAGCGGCGGCGACGTCACTTGTCGCGCAGGCGCTCGATTTCGGCAGACAGCTGCTTGGGATCGTGTTCGTCGGTGGCGATGCGTTCCAGCACTTTCACCCGTTCGCGCAGTTCGCGCACTTCGCGTTCCAGCTCGGTATCGCGCGGCGTGACCAGTGGCTGGATCTTGCCGTTCTGGTCTTCCCAGTGGCCGTGGCGCGAAAGCTGCTTCTTGCGGATCAGGTCGTAGACCAGCCCCGCCACCACGCAGAGGAAGATGAAACTCCACATGTTCATTGCACTTTCCCCGTCAGGGCGTGGCTGCCGTCGAGCACGTCGTCCACCCGCCGCTGGTCGCGCAGTGCCTCGATCTGGGTCGCCACGTCATAGCCGCGATCGGTGACGATGCGTTCCAGCACCTGCACCCGGTCTTCCAGCGCCTGCACCTTGCTGGCGTACTGGGCGGCGCGTTCGGCGCTGCTTTCCGCGGTGGTCAGCAGGCGCTTTTCCTCCAGCTTGTTGCGGCTCTTGATCCAGACGATCCCGACGATCATCAGGAACGGCGCCATTACTGCCACCAGGCCAGTCAGTTCTTCCATTGCACCAGTCCCCCGTTTGCGCCTCAGCGCAGCTTTTCGATTTCCGCGGACAGGCGCGGGTTGCTGCTGACGTAGAAGCTTTCCACGTCGGCCAGGCGACGGTCGATGTCGCGGAAGCGGCCACGGATTTCACGGGCGGTACGCTTCGGGCTCTGCCGCACGCGCTGCCAGTACTTCTGTTCCTCGCGGTCGACATACAGGTGGGCCGGCTTCTTTTCGGCCAGGATGCCCAGCACGAAGTAGATCGGCAGGCCGAAGCCGGTGGCCAGCGTCAGGATCACGAAGCCAAGGCGGATCCACAGCGCGTCGATGCCGGTGTAATCGGCGAGGCCCGAACAGACGCCCATTAGTTTGGCGTTCTTCTTGTCGCGATAGAATCTGGTGCGTTCGCTGCTCACTTGCGTTCTCCCCGTTCGGCCAGCAGGCGATCCAGTTCGCGCAGCGGCGTGTTATCCTGCTCCCTGTCGTGCATCAGCCGGGTCGGCTTGAATTCCGGATTGTCGCTGGCGACCAGCCGTTCGACCGTGTCCATCCGTTCATCCAGCCGCTTGGCCAGCTGGTACAGTTCTTCCAGCAGGCTTTCGTCGTCGTTGGTGATGGTGGCGGCGGTCTTCCACTTAGTCACGTAATGCAGGATGACCCAGGGAACACCGATGAAACCGGCCAGTACGAGAAATCCATCCATGGCTCAGCCCTCCTGGCCGTCGCTGCCCTTGCCGAGCGCGCGTTTCATTGCTTCCAATTCGGCGTCGATCTTGTCGGCGCCTTCGAGTGCGGCGATTTCGTCCGACAGGCTCAGCTTGCCGTCTTCGGCGATGCGCAGGGCATCGGCGCGGCCTTCGGCGTAATCGACGC
>JBARAF010000093.1:0-17447 GCA_049791695.1 Croceibacterium sp. | reverse complement strand
AGTTCAATGCCGATGGCACCGGCACCTGGCTGCCGCTGGTATTCGGCAGCGTGCCTGATCGTGCGGCCGTGGGTGCCGATCCGGTCTACAGCTTCACCAGCCAGGCCGACATCCTGGTGAACACCCGCCTGGCCGCCGATGCGGTGGGCGCGACCCCGATGGACCGTCCGGAATGGACCGCCGTCAACCCGGTCACCGGCGAAGTCTACCTGACCCTGACCAACAACAATGCTGGCGGCCGCCCGCTGAACGGCACCGATGCCGCCAACCCGCGCCATTACAACGATCCGAAGGGGGCGGCGAACACCGCGCAGTTCGGCAATCCCAACGGCCACATCATCCGCCTGCGCGAAGCGGCAGACGATACGGCGGCGACCAACTTTGGCTGGGACATCTATCTGTTCGGGGCTGACAGTGCCACGGCCGATCCGGCCAGCGTGAACCTGTCGGGCCTGACGGCGGACAACGATTTCTCCAGCCCCGACGGGCTGTGGTTCGGCCGTTCGCAGAACGTCACCGGCCAGGGCAAGCCGCTGCTGTGGATCCAGACCGATGACGGTGCCTTCACCGACAAGACCAACTGCATGATGCTCGCCGCTCTTCCGGGCACGGTGGGCGATGGTGCGGCAAAGACCATCACCAACACCGGCACCGGCGGAGCCACGGCCACCCAGGCAACCCGCCCCGGCGCAGTGGCCACTGCCGCTTCGCTCAAGCGGTTCCTGGTCGGGCCGAAGGAAAGCGAAATCACCGGCGTGGACACCACCCCGGATGGCCGCACCTTGTTCGTCGGGATCCAGCATCCGGGCGAAGGTGGCTCCGCCGCTGCACCGACCAGCAACTGGCCGGCCAGCCAGACCGGTGCCTCCACCGCCCGCCCGCGTTCGGCCGTGGTGTTCGTGACCAAGACGGATGGCGGCATCGTCGGCATCTGATGAAAGCAAATTCGTTTCAAAAGTGAATCAATTTGCTTGGCCTTTCCGCTTCCCCGCCGCTATCCAGCCGGCGGGGAAGTTGGAAGGGAATTGCCATGCGCAAGATCGTTATACTCGCCGCAATTGCGGCATTGTTCGCCACCCCGGCCGCAGCTGAAACGCTGACGCCGGAACAGGTGATCCGCCGCCATATCGGTTCGGGCGGCAATCTGGATGCGATCATGGCGGACTATGCCGATGACGCCGTGGTGTTCCAGCAGGGCCGCGCGATCCAGGGCAAGGCGGCGATCCGCGAACTGTTCCAGCGGATGCTCCCACCGCGCCCTTCCGCCACCAACACCGCCCCCTCTCCCGCTCCAGCTCCAGCGCCCGCCGCCCCGGCCCGCCCGGCTGCCCCGCCGCCGCGCATCTGGCAGGAAGGGGAAGTCGGCTTCATGGTCGCCCAGTTCGGGCCGAATCAAGTGACGGAACAGTACCTTGTCCGGCAGGGCAAGATCGTGCTGCAGGCCATTTACACCGGCGCACCACCGCCCTCTAGCTGAGCAACGCGGGCAGTTTGCCGCACCTCAAGGGCAATCTGTCGCAGCTTGCGCATAGGGCCGCGTCGTTCATCGGAGGTTGGGGATCAGTGAACGAAACTCGCCGTTGGTATTCCGAGAACTGACAACAAACAGGTGCCCCATGCGCAAGCTTATCCTTTCCTTCGCTGCCGCTGCTTCGGTGCTGACCGCTGCACCGGTGCTGGCCGATCCGCCCCGCCATGCCCCGGCCCACGGCCGTCGCGCGCATGACCGGGCAGCGATGTACGATGCCCAGGGCCGTTACTACGAACCGCGCGTCCTCAGCCGGTCCGACCGGGTCTGGCGCGGTGATGACGGGCGGTATTACTGCCGCCGCGGTAACGGTACGACCGGGCTGATCATCGGCGGCGCCGTCGGTGCCCTGCTGGGCCGCGAAATCGACGGCGGGCGTGATCGGACGCTGGGCACGATCATCGGCGCAGCCGGCGGTGCCCTGCTCGGCCGCGAAGTGGATCGTGGCGAGTTGCGCTGCCGCTAAGCCGCAGCGACACTTGTCCACGCATTGGGGGCGCTTCCACCTGGAAGCGCCCCTTTTTGATTGCGGCAAGGTAATCGCGGTGGCATACTGTTAGCACGCTAATCAAAAGACTTACGCGGAGAGCACCCATGATCGAAGCCGCCCTCGTCTCCGGGGATGACCATCTCGACCTCAATATGCTGCCGGCCGATCTGTGGTCGCGCCGGATGTCGGCCAAATGGGGCGATCGCACGCCCTATGTCGAAATTCCGGACGAAGGCATGGCCCGCTGGATGTGTGACGGGCAGAGCTGGGGGATGTGGAGCGGCAAGAAGTTCAGCTTCGGCAACGGCCCCAAGCCGCTGCTGACCGCGTATGATCGCGGCGGCGTGGAACCGACCGAACAGCGCGCCGGCAACCCGGTCAAGCGGCTGGAAGACATGGACCGCGACGGGGTGTGGGGCCATGTCGTGTTTGGCCCGGTTACCAGCATCAAGACCACCGATGATGCCCTGATGCGCGCCTGCTATTCCGCCTATAACGACTGGCTGTACGAAGATTATTGCGTGGCTGCGCCCGACCGCCTGATCGGCGTCGCCATGCTGCCCCCGCAGCCCGAAGCGGCTTACGAGGAACTGGTGAGACTGGCCAAGGGTGGCAAGTGCCGCCAGGCCAACCTGCAGATCGCCGTTGCCGAACCCCGGCTGGAAGACAAGCGGTGGGAGCCGCTGTGGAGCCTGCTGGAAGAAAGCGGCATCGTGCTGTCGTTCCACGTCACCGTGTTCCCCAAGGCGGGCGATGCGTTCGACAAGTACAAGGGCAGCCCGGGCGCGACCTTCCTCCACGCCAAGATGTTCATCGAACAGTTCCTCGATCCGTTCGTCGACCTGTTCGCCTGGGGCATCCTGGAACGCCATCCCGGCCTGAAGCTGGTGATTGCCGAATGTGGCGCCGGCTGGGTGCCGTGGGTGGTCGAAGAACTCGATTACCGGCACCATCGCCTGTGGGAATGCGCCGATTACTGGGACGACAAGGGCGGCGTGCCGCACAAGATGAAGCCGAGCGAACTGTTCCGCCGGCAGATTTACGGCACCTTCCAGCAGAGCCCGACGACCATGGCCCTGACCAGTTTCTGGGGCGCAGACAACCTGCTGTGGGCCAGCGATTATCCGCACCCGGACAGCATCTGGCCGAATTCCATCCCCACGATTGAACGCACGATGGGCACCTATGACCCGGAAATCGTTCGCAAGATCGTCGGCGGCAACGCGGCCAAGCTCTATGGCATCGACCTCAGCAAGGCGACCGTGAAGGCGCAGCTGAACCTTGGCGTGGTCAAGGCGGCCGCCTGAAACTGACGGAACCGATCCAAGCCTGCTGCGGTTGAGCAAAGGCCAGCCGCAGCAGGAGAGGATGACGTGGCCGACACGCTTGATCCGGCATTGCCCGATGACGTTGCAGCCCGTGCCGAGCGGGTGCTCGATCTTGCCCACCAGCAAAACATCCTGCTGACCACCGCAGAAAGCTGCACGGGCGGCCTGCTGGCGGCACTGCTGACCGACGTGCCGGGCAAGAGCCACGTCTTCGAACGCGGCTTCGTGGTTTATTCCAAACAAGCGAAATGCGACCTGCTCGACATTGCGAGCGACAAGGTGGAGCTGTGCGGTGCCGTCAGCCGGCCCGTGGCCATGGACATGGCGGACGGTGCGCTGCGCGAATCCGGGGCGGGCCTGGCTCTGGCCATTACCGGTTTTGCCGGGCCCGGCGATCCAGGGGATGAGGAAGGCCTGGTCCATTTCGCTTGCGCGATGGAAGGGCAGCCAATGGCTCACCGGGAAGAACACTTCGGCGCAATCGGCCGCCAGGGCGTGCGGCTGGCGGCCTTGCGGGTGGCGCTGCAAATGATGGAACAGGCCCTCAGCCGATGAGCTTGCCCCATGTATCCTTTCGGGATACAGTCGGCGCATGCATCGTGCAGGCCAGAAAGTTCGCTTGTGGCGGGAAAGTCGCCAACCGCCTTTGTCAGCGGAAGAATTCGGCCGCCAGTTCGGCCCGCCCGATGCGCCATGGCCCAGCCGCACCGTCTATGGCTGGGAAAGCAAGGGCAAGATTCCCCGCGCCGATGCCCAGCGCCGCCTGGCCGAACTGGGCATATGCCAGCCGGACGACTGGCTGCACCCGGCCATCGCCGCCCCTTCCCCTTCCCAACACGGAAAGCCTGCCCCGGTGACCAACGCCCAGACCCATCCGTTTTACGATCTGCACCGCCACGGTTTCGTGCGCGTGGCCGCCAGCACCCCACAGGTGCGCACGGCCGATGTGGCGTTCAATGCCCGCGCCATCCTGGCCGAAGCACAGCGGGCGCATGAACAGGCGGTCGACCTGCTGGTTTACCCGGAACTGGCGCTGTCATCTTACGCGCTGGACGATCTGGTGTTGCAGGATGCGCTGCTGGACGCGGTGGAGGCAGAGATTGCCGGATTGGTCGCCGCCAGCCAGGGGCTGACCCCGGTGCTGCTGGTCGGCGCGCCGTTGCGCCATCAGGGCCGATTGTACAATTGCGCGCTGGCGATTGCCGATGGCCGCCTGCTGGGCGCGGTGCCGAAAAGTTACCTGCCCAATTACCGCGAGTTTTATGAAAAGCGCTGGTACGCCCATGGCCGCAACGTGCGCGGTGCGGAAATCACCGTGGCGGGCGATACCATCCCGTTTGGCTGTGATCTGGTGTTCGCCAGCAATCGCCTGCCCGGGTTCAAGCTGTTCGTGGAAATCTGCGAGGACTTCTGGGCCCCGGTCCCGCCCTCCACCCTTGGCGCGATGGCCGGGGCGACCATCCTGGCCAACCTTTCCGCCAGCAACATCGTGATCGGCAAGTCGGACGAACGGCATATGCTGTGCCGTTCGCAAAGCGCGCGCACGGCATCGGCCTATATCTATTCCGCAGCCGGGCATGGTGAAAGCACCACCGACATGGCCTGGGATGGCCAGGGCATGGTGTTCGAACTGGGGGACCTGCTGGCCGACAGCGAACGGTTCAGCCTGCAACCTGAACTGTGCATCGCGGACGTCGATACAGACCGCATTCTGGGGGACCGGATGCGCTGGCAGACCTTTGCCGATGCGGTGGAACAGGCCGGGCACCCGGAACAGCAGTTCCGCACCGTGCGCTTCGACCATGCCCCGGCGGAGGGCGACCTCGGCCTGATCCGCCCGCTGCGCCGCTTCCCCTTCGTGCCCAACCGCCCGGACAAGCTGGACGCCGATTGTTACGAAGCGTTCAACATCCAGGTCGATGGCCTGATGCGGCGGCTGGAATCGACCCGCAGCGCCAGCATGGTGATCGGCATTTCCGGCGGGCTCGACAGCACCCATGCACTGATCGTTGCGGCCAAGGTGTGTGACCGGCTGGGCCTGCCGCGCAGTACCATTCGCGGTTACACCATGCCCGGTTTTGGCACGTCCGAAGGGACCAAGAGCAACGCCTGGAAACTGATGCGCGCACTGGGCATCACGGCGGAAGAAATCGACATTCGCCCCGCGTCTGACCGGATGCTGCACGACATCGGCCACCCCTATGCCAAGGGCGAACCGGTTTACGACGTGACCTTCGAAAACGTCCAGGCGGGCCTGCGCACCGATTACCTCTTCCGGCTGGCCAGCCACCACAAAGGTTTCGTGATCGGCACGGGTGACCTGTCCGAACTGGCGCTCGGCTGGTGTACCTATGGCGTGGGTGACCAGATGAGCCATTATGCGGTCAACGCCGGTGTGCCCAAGACGCTGATCCAGTACCTGATCCGCTGGGCCACCCGCACCGACCAGTTCGATGCCGAAGCCGACGTAATTCTCGAAGCGATCCTGGAACAGGAGATCAGCCCGGAACTGATCCCGGCGGGCGAGAATGCCGAAGTGCAGAGCACCGAAAAATCGGTCGGCCCTTATGAATTGAATGACTTCTTCCTCCACCATGTGATGCGGTTCGGGCAGCGGCCGTCCAAGGTCGCCTTCTTGGCACTGCACGCCTGGCGCGATGCGGCGGCGGGGGCCTGGCCCGCGGAATTCCCGGAGGCGAAGAAAAACGCCTACGACCTCGCCACCATTGCCCACTGGCTGGAACTGTTCTGCAAGCGGTTCTTCGCCTTCAGCCAGTTCAAACGCAGCGCGATCCCCAACGGGCCAAAGGTCTCCACCGCCGGGGCGCTCAGCCCTCGCGGGGACTGGCGCGCCCCCAGCGATGCGGTGGCTGACGTGTGGCTGGCAGACCTGCATGCAAAGCTGCCGCCACTCGGGTAAATCCATTGCATTGCGGGGAGAATTTGCAGGCCGCGCCGCAATCTGCGAAGCTTCGTTCATGTCCCCCGCCCCCGCCAGCAACCGCCCCACGGTCCTCGTAACCGGCGGTGCGCGGCGGATCGGGGCGGCGATCAGCCAGCGGTTCGGGCAGGCTGGCTGGCACGTGGTCATCCATTGCAACCGCTCCGTGGAACAGGCGGAAGCACTGGCCGCCAGCCTGCCTTCGGCCGAAGTGGTCCCCTGTGACCTGTCCCATACGGGCGCGGGGATTGCCCTGATCCGGCAACTGGCCGCGCGGCTGGAAGACTGGCGGGTGCTGGTCAACAGCGCCGCCGTGTTCCCGTCCGACCAGGTTGAACAGATGGACCTGCCGGTGTTCCGCCAGGTGATGCAGGTTAACGCCAAGGCTCCGGTGCGGATGGCGCAGGCGTACCTGCAACTGGCCCGGTCCCGCGCCGGGCGGCGGGTGATCCAGGTGACGGACCAGAAGCTGGCCAACCCCAATCCGGATTTCTTCAGTTACACCATGGCCAAGCATGCGCTGGCCGCAACCATTCCAATGATGGCGATGGCGGCAGAACCGGCGGACCGGGTCTATGGCCTGGCCCCCGGTGCGATCCTGGCCAGCCATGACCAGTCGCCCGAAGAAGCCGAAATATCCCACCGCCTCAACCTGTTGCGCCGCCGAACGGGGGCGGATGAAGTGGCCGATGCCGCGCTGTTCCTGGCCACCGGGCCGATGGCCAGCGGGCAGTCGCTGTTCATCGATTCCGGGCAACATCTGCTGTCGCAGCCCCGCGATGTGCTGTATCTGGCGCGGCAGGGAGATGCGGCATGAAGCGCCATGCACTGAGCACGCGGCTGTGGCACTGGATCAACGCGCTGAGCGTGGTGGTGCTGTTCATGTCCGGCCTGAACATCTCCAACGCCCACCGCCATCTTTACTGGGGGCAGGACGGCTATGATCCGGCGGATGCGTGGTTCCATGTGATCCGCTTCCCCGGCTGGGCGACGATCCCGGATTATTACAGCCTGGCCGGTGCGCGGGACTGGCACGTGGTGTTCGCCTGGGTCTTCGCGGTGTCGCTGGCGCTGTTCATGCTGGCGGCGCTGCTGAACGGCCATTTCCGCCGCGATCTGGTGACCCGGTGGCGCGACTGGCGGCTTGCAAACATCGGCGCGGATGTGCGGGCGCATCTGAAGTTCCAGTTCCATCACGCTGGCAGCAAATACAATTTCCTGCAGAAGGCAGCCTATGGCGGGGTCATTTTCATCCTCCTGCCGCTGATGATCGTGACCGGCATGGCGATCAGCCCCGGCACCGAAGCCGGACTTCCGTGGCTGGGCGAACTGTTCGGCGGGCGGCAATCGGCGCGGTCGATCCACTTCCTCTGCGCCTTCGGCCTGTTCGGCTTTTTCGTGCTGCACATCGTGCTGGTGCTGCTGTCTGGCCCGATCGGCCAGTTGCGCGACATGCTTACCGGAGGGCGCAGCGATGAAGCGGCGTAACGTGCTGGCGGGCCTGGCCGCCGCCTTCACAGCTGGCTGCACCAGGATCGGTGACAGCGAATGGTTTGGCGGCGTGGTGCGCAAGGCGGAAGACCTGCACCGCGGAGCCCAGCGCGCGATGGGCCGCCCGGCGATGGCCCCCGAATTCAGCAAGGCGGACATTTCCCCGTTTTTTCGCGGCAACGGCAGCCGGGAGGTGGACAGCGACGCCTATCGCGCCTCTGCCGCCGCCGGGTTTGCCGACTGGCGGCTGGCCGTCAGCGGTCTGGTCGACCAGCCGCTGGAACTGACGCTGGAACAACTGCGCGCCCTGCCCCAGCGGACCCAGATCACCCGCCACAACTGCGTGGAAGGGTGGAGCGCGATTGCCGAATGGACCGGGCCGCAGCTGGCTACCCTGCTCGATCTCGCCAGGGCCCGCCCCGATGCGCGCTATATCGTGCTGCGCTGCGCCGATGAACTGAACGGCGCGCGTTATTACGAAAGCATCGACATGGACGATGCGCGACATCCGCAAACAATCGTCGCCCACCAGCTCAATGGCGCGGCCCTGCCGGTGCTGAATGGAGCGCCGCTGCGCCTGCGGGTCGAACGCCAGCTGGGGTACAAACACGCCAAGTACCTGACCGGGATCGAACTGGTCGCCAGCCTGGACAGAGTCGAAGGCGGCAAAGGCGGTTACTGGGAAGATCGCGCCGGATACCAATGGTACGCCGGCATCTGACCTATTCCGGATATAACCGCGCCATTTCCTGCCAGCCGTGGCGCACCAGTTCCTCCAGCACGGCCAGGTCAACATCGGCCAGCTTGTTGATGTAGATGCAGGCCTTGCTGCGCGCATGCTTGCCCAGCCGTGCCAGGATCGCATCGGCCCTGGCGTGAGCATCGGGATCGGTGCAGGCGGGCAGGACATAGAGCGAATGTTTCGCCTTGCGCGGGGAAAAACCCACGCGGCACATCTCGCCCCCGTGCCCGCTGTCGTATTGATAGGCATAGCGGCCATAACCGACGATCGACGGGCCCCACAACCTGGCCGGTTGGCCGGTCACCCGCTGGAACAGCGCATCCAGCACTGCGGCATCGGCGCGTTTCGCGGGGTGCTCCACCGCTGCAAGGAACGCATCGGCGCCGGTATCTGCCACCTTCGTCTTCAGTTCCGCCACCAACCGGACCTCCCGCAATTGACTTGCCACTGATCGAAGGTTCTATTCCGTAATTCAAGAAAACAAGTGGGGGATGCTCCTGACGATGTGGCTGCTCGACAAGATGCTGGCAAAGCTTGTTCGCCAGGGCCGGTTCACGGTGACCGACCATGACGGGAAGATCTACACCTATGGCCCCGGCAGCACCGGAGACGGGACAGGTGACGGCACGGGAGACGACATCCGCATCCGCCTGACGCACCCGAAAGCCGCCAACCACATCGCCCGGTACCCGCAAGTCGGCGCGGGCGAGGCATTCATGCGCGGCTGGCTGGAAGTGGAGCCGCCGCACGACATCCGCGACATGATCCTGTTCATCACCGGCCAGTCCAAGGCCTTTGGCGACCGCGCCTTGCAGCCGCAGGGCACGTTCCGCCGGCTGGTGCAAAAGACGGTAGCAAAATGGGATGGCGTCAACCTGCGCGGCAGCGCCCGCAAGAATGCCGAACACACCTATAACCTGACCCGCCGCCTGTACGAATTGTTCCTCGACGAAGACCGGCAATATACGATGGGATACCATCGCACCCCGGACGTCAGCCTTGAACAGGCGCAGCTGGAAAAGAAGGCCCACATCGCGGCCAAGATGTATCTGAAGCCGGGGATGAAGGTGCTGGACATTGGCTGCGGCTGGGGCGGCTTCGCGCTGTACCTCAACCGTACCTATGGCTGCGAAGTGCTGGGCGTGGCGCTCGCGCCGGATCAGATCGCCTTCTGCCAGGAACGGGCCCAGGCCGCCGGGGTGGCGGACAAGGTGAAGTTCGCACTGATGGATTACCGCGACGTGGAAGGCCAGTTTGACCGGATCAGTTCGGTCGGCCTGCTGGAACACGTCGGCACGGTCCATTATCCGCAGTTCTTCCGCCACACGCACAAGCTGCTGAAGCCTGACGGGGTGATGTTCAGCCACTGCTGCGGCCGCGCCGGCCCTCCGGGCTTCACCGATGCCTGGACGCGCAAATACATTTTCCCCGGCGGCTATATCCCTGCCCTGTCGGAACTGGTGACCGAAAGCGAAAAGGCCGGCTGGCAGGTGATGGATGTGGAAGCGATGCGCTTCCATTACTGCTACACACTGGAAGAATGGTACAACCGCACCGTGCTCCACCGCGACGAGATCGTGGCGATGTATGACGAAGCATTCTACCGGATGTGGCTGTTTTACCTCGCCGGGGCGGAACAGAGTTTCCGCAACGGCACCCTGGTCAACTGGCAGCTGGTTTACGTGAAGGACCGCGAGGCGATTCCGATGACCCGTGACTTCATGCACGAAGAAAGCGAACGCTTGCGCAATCTGGAGCAAGCACCTGAGTGGCATCTGGCCCAGGCCGCGGAATAGCTGGAACCAAAGCGCCACCCTGCGCGTTGATGGGGCGGCGAAGCCTGAGAACATGACCTGAATGTCCGAAGCCCTCCTGCGCAAATTCCTCCCCCGGTTGATCCGGCGGGGCACTTTCGAAATCCACCTGGCCAACGGCAACGTGCTGCAGAGCGGCACGGCGGAAGCGGGATATCCGGACGTTTCCGTGCGCTTCAACGATGCGCGGGTGCCGCGCGATGTGATGCTGGACCCGCGGTTGGGCATGGCCGAAGCATTCATGGACGGGCGGGTGGAACTGCTGCGCGGCGACATCATGGACATGGTCAGCCTGGTACGGATGAACAGCCCGTGGGATCACGGCCGCAACCTGATTGCCCCCACCTGGCGCAAGCGGTTGACCAGCCGGCTGACCGCGCTGGCGAAAAGCTTCAACGCGCCGGGATCATCCCGCCGCAACGTCGCCCATCACTATGACATCGGCAATGACCTGTACCGGCTGATGCTGGATGCCGACCATATGCAGTACAGCTGCGCCTATTGGGACGAGGACCGGTTCGGCCCCGGCATGACGCTGGACCAGGCGCAGGAAGCGAAACTGGCCCACATCGCCGCCAAGCTGGCCCTGCAACCGGGGCAGCGGGTGCTGGATATCGGCTGTGGCTGGGGCGGCATGGCCATCTTCCTGGCGTCGCGAGCCGACGTACAGGTGCATGGGATCACGCTCAGCCAGGAACAGCTGGCCCTGGCGCAGCAACGGGCGGAAGCTGCCGGAGTGGCCGACCGGATCACCTTCGAACTGGTCGATTACCGCGACCTCGCCGCGCGCGGCGAACAGTACGACCGGATCGTCTCGGTCGGGATGTTCGAACACGTCGGGCGCCCGCAGTTCGAAACGTTCTTCCGCGCCTGTGCCAACCTGCTGGTCCACGAAGGGGTGATGCTGCTGCACACCATCGGCCGGATGGGCGGGCCAGGCACCACTGACGCCTTCACCAACAAGTATGTGTTCCCCGGCGGGTACATCCCGGCACTGAGCGAGACGGTTGCGGCGAGCGAGAAAGTGCGCCTGATCGCGACGGATATTGAAACCCTGCGCCTGCATTATGCGCGCACGATCCGCGAATGGTACGCCCGCTGCGTGGCCAACAAAGCGCAAATCGTGGCGCTATATGACGAGCGCTTCTTTCGGATGTGGACCTTTTATCTGGCCGGAGCCGCGACTGTCTTTGAAAGCGGATCGATGTGCAATTACCAGATCCAGTACACCCGCAGTCGCCATGCATTGCCCCTTACGCGCAACTATCTGGAACAGGCCGAAAAGTGCCTTTTAAGACCATGAATACATTTTTTCCATTTTCAATGGTAATGCATCGTGAGACGTAGTTCTAATGATCTCGGCTGGCAGCACGGAAACCAACTTTCCGCTGCCGTTTTCGCAGGCCTGACACCGGGCGGGCTGGCCGCCACAGCCTTCGCCACCGGCAGTGCAGCAGCCGAGGGGGATGACCGGATCATCTACAACCCGCAGACCGGCGCATTGCTGTTCGACGAAGACGGCACCGGCAGCGGAGCGGCAGTCCAATTTGCCTTGCTTCCCACCGAGTTGGCGCTTTCGGCCAGTGATTTTCTGGTGATCTGACCTGCCTGCCAGCCGCGGCGTGGTCCCGCGCGTCTGTTGGCGCTTGAGCCTGACTTCGAGGATGGGTAGCGTGCCGCCCATGCCATTCCTGTCGAGAATCCGTCACTTGCTGGCCGTGCTGTCCCTGCTGGTGGCCGCGTTGCTTGCCCCCGCCACCGCGCAGGCAGAGGTGGTGGTGCATTTCCAGAGCTTCAACGGATCGCTGCTGGCCAACCGGTATCCGCACACCTTTGTCGTTTTCGAAGGGCGGCTGGGGGATGGCACGGTGGTGAACGAAAATTTCGGCTTCTCCGCCAAGACCACTTCGCCCGCCATCCTGGCCGGGCCCGTGGCGCAGATGATCTACATCGAAAAGCCGAAATGGATCAAAGCCACCAACCGCCATTTCAGCGTCACCGTCAGCGATGCGATCTATCACCAGATGAAGGCGGAAGTGGCATCCTGGCGCGATAACCCGGATCACAAGTATGATCTTAACCGCCGCAACTGCATCCATTTCGTCGGGCGGATGGCCGAACTGGTCGGGCTGAAGGTCAATTTCCCGCAGCAATTGCTGCGCAAGCCGAAGGCCTGGCTGAACCATATCGGCCTGCTCAACCCGCAATTGGGTGCCCGGCAGTTTTCATGAACCGCGTGTCACCCGTTGCGGCGCGGGCTAACCGCTGATAACCGCCCGCGCATATCCCAAGCGGAGCGTGAAATGTCCGACATCAAGAAGGTCGTGCTCGCCTATTCCGGCGGTCTCGATACCAGCGTCATCCTCAAGTGGCTGCAAGTCACCTACAACTGCGAAGTGGTGACCTTCACCGCCGATCTCGGCCAGGGTGAAGAACTGGAACCCGCCCGCGCCAAGGCCAAGCTGATGGGCCTGCCGGACAAGAACATCTACATCGACGATCTGCGCGAAGAGTTCGTGCGTGACTTCGTGTTCCCGATGATGCGGGCCAATGCCCGTTACGAAGGGGACTACCTGCTCGGCACCTCGATCGCCCGTCCGCTGATTTCCAAGCGGCTGGTTGAAATCGCCCACGAAACCGGCGCTGATGCCGTGGCCCATGGTGCCACCGGCAAGGGCAACGATCAGGTGCGGTTCGAACTGTCGGCCTATGCCCTCGATCCCAACATCAAGGTCATCGCCCCCTGGCGCGAATGGGAACTGACCAGCCGCACCGCACTGATCGCCTGGGCCGAACAGCACCAGATTCCGGTGCCGAAGGACAAGCGCGGCGAAAGCCCGTTCTCGACCGACGCCAACCTGCTGCACACCTCGTCCGAAGGCAAAGTGCTGGAAGATCCGTGGGAAGAAGTGCCGGATTACGTTTTCTCGCGCACCGACAACCCGGAAGACGCACCGGATGCCCCGGAATACATCACCATCGATTTCGAAAAGGGTGATGGCGTCGCCCTCAATGGCGTGGCGCTCAGCCCCGCCACCCTGCTCGCGGCGCTGAACGATCTTGGCAAGAAGCACGGCATCGGCCGGCTCGACCTGGTCGAAAACCGCTTCGTCGGCATGAAGAGCCGCGGCATGTACGAAACCCCCGGCGGCGAAATTTATGCCCGCGCCCATCGCGGGATCGAACAGATCACGCTCGACCGCGGTGCTGCGCACCTGAAGGACGAGCTGATGCCGAAATATGCGGAGCTCATCTACAACGGCTTCTGGTTCGCTCCGGAACGCGAGATGCTTCAGGCAGCGATCGACCTCAGCCAGGAAAAGGTGTCCGGCACCGTGCGGCTGAAGCTGTACAAGGGCCTGGCCCAAGTTGTTGGTCGCAAGTCGGCCAATTCGCTCTATTCCGAACGGCACGTGACCTTCGAAGACGATGCCGGCGCTTACGATCAGCAGGATGCGGCGGGCTTCATCAAGCTCAATGCCCTGCGTTTGCGGCTGTTGGCCCAGCGCGATCGCGGATAAATTGGTGCCAATGCGATGAGCCGTTGACTTGTCCACCCTTGTCCACTGGCAAAAGTGGCAAGAGTGGATAAGTGGACGACGCTGCCACTTGAGCGACTCATCGCCAGGGCGCATCTTCCCTTTATCGAAGCGGTACCGGAAGGTTCCAAAACTCCCCGCCTCCGGGCCGGGACGAAGGATCCAAGGAACTGATCGACGCGACGGCAAAGTGCCACGGGGTCGAGGATTGCGGCCAAACCCTGCTTCGGCAGACTCGGCCAGGATTCGCTGACACCGCCTGGAACGGAGCAGTCGGAAACCGGATCGACCGGGAACAGGACTGGAACTGCATCAAGCAGCGACCAGCACCCTGAAACCAGGTTGGGAAGGTTCGGAAATGTCGGACGGCAAGGGACAGGTCTTCGGATCATACCCGGTCGAGAAGACAAATCCGGTGCCGGCGTGAACGCCGGACTATGGAGATGCTGCTTCGCGCAGCAGTCGAAACAGTCGGGCGAAGGCTTCTTCACGGAAACCGGACGTCGGCAAGAGTGGGGTCGGCACATGTGTCGGCCCCATTTTCTTGTCAGCTGCCCGAGCTGCAGCCGCCAAGGACCCCGACGGGACGAGCCGGGCACCGACCACGGCCAACCGAACGGGCAGGGGTTCCCTGCCGGGGCCTGGCAGGGTAGCCCGCCGCCATGTCCAAGCAGCACGATCGGATTTTGCGCGGCGCCATGGCAGGCTTTGTCCTGTTCGCCCTCGCCGGATCAATGAATGCGGTTATTGCCGCGCCGCAGGTCGATGCTCCGGCAGTGCCCGCACCGGTACAGGACACCCCTGCCCTTCCCCGTTTTGAACCCGCCGCAGTGGCTGGCGATGTGACCGCAGATGCGGTCCCCGGCCAGGCCCAGGCAGCGGCGGAAGAAGTGCTGAGTGAAATCGCCGGCGGCCTGGCCAGCTGGTACGGTTCGGAACTGGCGGGGCGCCGCACAGCCAGTGGTGAACGGTTTGACCCGGCCGGTTACACCGCCGCCCATCGCAGCCTGCCCTTCGGCAGCAAGGTCCGGGTAACCTCCGTCTCTTCTGGCCGGTCGGTGATCGTCCGCATCAACGACCGCGGCCCTTTCGCCCGCGGCCGCGTGATTGACGTCAGCCAGGCCGCCGCGCGTGATCTGGGCCTGGTTGCCAGCGGCAGCGGCAATGTCCGGTTGCAACTGATCGCCAGCTGAACGCTTGCCCTGAACGCTTGCGCTGCCCGGTTGCCGGGCGGTAGAGAACCCGGGTGAAACGCCTCGCCCTCTTCGCTTTTGCCGTACTAACCATCCCTGCCCCGGCGCAGTCCAAGGTGGCTGGCTGGCAACTGGCGACGTCACCGGACCGGTGCCTGTCGTTCAACACTTTGGCCGATGGCCCTCCGCTGCAAATCGGCCTGCTGCACGAACGGGGCGGCCCCTGGGCCATGGTCGTGGGGACCGATGTCACGGCCTCGCTTCCGGAAGGCAAACAGTTCACCGTAAAGTTTGAATATCAGAACGGGTTCGCCCGCCGTGAATACCCGGCCCGCGTTGCCCGGCTTGGGCGCAGCCTGGTGGTGGTGCTGGCCTCCGCCCCGGCAACCTTCAAGCAGTTCGATCCGGCAGATATTTCCCCGCCGCAGGCGCTGCTGCTGGTGGAAGAAGTGGGCAGGCCTTTCACCCTGACGGATGCTGCCACAGGCGCCGTCATGGCGAGCGGGAAAGTACCGCCCAATTTCGGCGCTGCCTTCACTGAATTCGTCGCCTGCGCCCAGGCGCTGGAAGGCAAATCGGCCAATTCGCCTCGATAATTCCGGCACTTACCCCGCATTTGCGGGAATATGCAATTTTTCGGGAACCGGTGATTTGCTTGCGCGTTTCCCGCGCGAGTGGTTTCCGTAGCACGCCCGGAATCCGCCTGGCTTCGGCCCCAAAAGTCTTCGCGTTCAGGGAAAAGGATGTTTCACACGATCCGGGAAGCATCCCGCTGACACGAAGGTGCATAGATTACAGATCGTAACCTAATTTGTCGCAAAATATTGATTAGCAGCGATTTTCCGGGTTACATGACGGCATTAATCGTTAACCATTCCTAAATTAAGAAACATAAGCAAAGTACTGCTATTGTATTAATCGGGAAAAGGATCCGAATTTCTACGAATTCGAGGGGTTTATTTAAAGTGCAAAAACATGTGCAATTCTCGGAGTTCGACCTGGAAGGGGCGACCGTTGAGGCATATGTAGATGCTCTTTTTTATGACTTTGCCCGTGAGAATTTGTCCGTTCGCTACGTTACCATGAACGATTCATCCAGGCAGATGCGCGAACACTGGATGAAAGACACTTTCCGATCCTTTGATCAGTATGATTTTGTCGACAACGACACCCGCTTTTTCTCGTCGATCCAATCCGACTTTGATGTGGTGGTGATCGGAGGAAATGATCCGGCCCGGCTCGGATCGATCATCCGGGCCAACCGTCCCGTGCTGGCCAGCAAGATCAAGATCTGCCTGATGAGCCGCAGCAATTCGCACAAGCGCGCGCGGGTGCTGACTCACGGCTTCGACGACGCCATCGATATCACCCGCGTTCCCCCGGCCGAGGCGCTGGCGAGGATCCTGGCGATCCGCCGCCGCCAACAGATCAGCATGGAAGCAACCGAACGTCAGCGCGATTTCCAGACACGCTTGCGCCAAATCTGCCGCCTGGACGACCTCACCCCGCGGCAGAGGCAGGCGATCGAGATCCTGTTCCGCAGCAAGGGGCGCATCGTAACCTACGGAACCATGATCGACGAAATCGGCGGGTTCCGGCGCGAAATCACTGCGGCCAACCTCAAAGTGATCATTTGCAAGCTGCGCAAGAACCTTATCGGCGGGGCCCGCGTCCTGTCCGTTCCGCGCAGCGGTTACCAACTTGTCGCCGAGGGTGTGGGCCCGGCCGGCTGAAACTACAATTCTCTTGCTCGGGTCGCACCGGCAAATCTTGCTCAGAAGAGGACAAGCAATGACTGATGTGGGCACACGATGACCGCCACTGCCGAAACAACTGACAGGCTGACAGACCTTGCCGTGCGCTGGGAACAAGCCACCAAAGACGATAATGCCGCCTTGCTCGATGCCTTCATCGATCTGGCGAAGGCCACGCCGGACCTGCCTGACCTGGCCGCTGATACCGTTGCCCAGGCGCGCCTGCTCGTCCGCGCGGGCGCGATAGAGACCGCCGCGCTCCATTTGGTGCCGACCGATGTCACGTTGACCGGCGGCCTGTTTGAAGACCGCAGCTATGCCGTCGCCCAGGCCGTATTACCCCGCCAGGCGGTTGGTGTTCATTCAAAGGGAGCCCGCACCCTTGGCGCGGCGTGGCTCGCCGCCTACTTGCGTGCCCTGGCCCGTCCTGCCGGGGCCAGCGAGAGCGACTGAGGCCCGGGCTGTCGGCCATTCGATACGGCAGTGACGCAAGATATTGCGCCAGCCGTTTTCCGGGCCGCAGTTCTCAGATGATAAAACATGGCGCCAGTTGGCCGAAACCCGGCTGACTGGCACCACGTTATTTGGCTTTCAGCAACGGAGCCAGATACTTCCCGGTATAGCTGC
>JBARAF010000092.1:0-10370 GCA_049791695.1 Croceibacterium sp. | reverse complement strand
GAACAGCGGCAGCACCTCGGCATGGCTCCAGCCGGTGCAGCCCTGCGCGGCCCAGTCATCGTAATCGGCAGCGTTGCCGCGCACCGCGATCATCGCGTTGATGCTGGAGGTCCCGCCCAGCACGCGGCCACGCGGCAGGGGCAGTTGCCGCCCGCCAAGGCCGGGTTCCGGTTCCGACAGGTAAGGCCAGGTGCCGATCCGGCCATGGGCCACCCTGGCAAAGGCCAGCGGCATCAGTTGCAACGGATGCCGGTCACGCCCGCCCGCTTCCAGCAACAGCACCCGCACCGCCGGGTCCTCGCTCAGCCGCGCGGCGACAACTGCCCCGGCAGAACCTGCCCCGACGACGATGTAATCGAACGATGCCGCGCCCACCGGCTAGGCCAGCGGCCGATAGGCCATCGATCCGCCGGTGGGCACGGCTGCTGGCAAGTCCTTGCCCTGTGCGCGCAGCAGTTGCCCATATTCGCGCAGCACGCTTTCCGCATCGGTCACGGCCACTACGTTGCCCGCATCGTCCAGGTGCAACATCGCGCCATAGATGACGAACAGCACGTCGGTTTCGCCCACCGCATCGTCCGCCACTTTCAAGGTGTGGGTGCTGCCCGGCGGTTCGAACAGGTAGGAACCGGGCCGGTTGGTCGGGCTGTCGGGATATTCCAGGTACCACCATTCACCGGCCTGGGTGAATGCGTGGACTTCGCCGGTGTGCTTGTGCGGGAACACCTGCACGCCCGGCTGGAACTTCATCCGCACCGCGAACCGGCCACCTTCCACATCGGCCATCAACAATTGCAGCCGGATGGAGCTATCGCCCGCCCAGCTGTCGGCCCAGGGCAGGGTGGCGGCATCGGCATGGAAGGATTCGGGCACAGTCATCGCGGTTTACCCTGCCTCAAAGACGTTTGTCGTTGGGGTCGATCTTCGGGTCGCTTTTCAGCATCGGGTCCCAATGTTCGGCAATCTTGCCGTCCTTGATCCGGTACAGGTCAAACCAGCTGGAATAGTAGGTGTTGCCGTCCTTGTCCTTTTCCGGGCGAACGAAAGCGGTGGTCACATAATCGCCTTCCGCCATCAGGTGGATCAGCGGCAGGTCCAGCACCGGCTTGATCTCGCGCACGGGCCGTGTTGAACGGACATAGTCAACAAGACCAGCCAGGCCCTGGGCCGCGTTAGGGTTGTGCTGGACATAATCGACAGCGATGTACTCACCCGCGCGATCAGCCAGCCCGGCCTGCAGCACGATCCGGTACATATCATAGACCAGCTGTTTGTTGGCCGCCAGGCGCGGGTCCGGGCTGGCCAACAGGGCGGCGTGATCCTGCGAAACGACGGGTGGTACGGACATGTTTTGCTGCTCCTGCGCATGGGCCGGACAGGTGGCGAGCAGGGCCGCGCCGATGGCGGCGAAGATGATACGCATTGTCCAGGATCCCCTTATTGTTTTTCCTTCTGTGCCAAACGGGGGGTGACGCGGCAAGCTTGTGTCGTTAAGGGCCGGACAAACGCAATTTGTTGCCTGAGAGAACCATTCATGCGCCTTGCCGGAATCCTGCTCGCCACCAGCCTGCTCACTGCCGCCACGGCTGCCCGGGCGCAGGACGAACAAGCCGTGATCGTGGTCACCGGCAAGGGTCTTGAAGCGACCCCGGCTACGCCCGCCTACAGCACCGTGGAACTGGACCGGGACCAGATCACCCGCAGCGGATCGGGCCGGATCGAAGACGTGCTGAGCAATGTGGCCGGGTTCCAGCAGTTCCGTCGGTCGGACAGCCGGTCTTCCAATCCGTCGGCCCAAGGCGCGACCCTGCGGGCGCTGGGCGGCAATGCCACCAGCCGGGCGCAGATGCTGCTGGATGGCGTGCCGCTGGCGGATCCGTTCTTTGGTTATATCCCCTTTTCCGCGATTTCCCCGGACCGCCTCGGTTCGATCCGGGTGACGCGCGGCGGCGGTTCCGGCCCGTTTGGTGCAGGTGCGCTGGCAGGAACGATTGAACTGGAAAGCGCCGGTCCGGCGCAGCTGGGCACGTTCAGCGGTTCCGCCCTGATCAGCGACCGGCGCGAAGCGGAACTTTCCGCCACGCTGGCGCCGCGCATTGGCGATGGCTTTGCGGAAGTCAGCGGCCGGTGGGATCGCGGGCAGGGCTTCTACACCACGCCGGAAAGCCAGCGCGTGCCGGCCACAGTGCGGGCGCGGTACAACAGCTGGTCGGCCAGTGGCCGGGTGGTGCAGCCGGTGGCGCAGGACGTGGAATTGCAGGTGCGGGCAATGGCGTTCGACGATGCGCGGGTGCTGCGTTTTGCCGGGGCCGACAACACCAGCACCGGACAGGACCTGTCTGCCCGGATCGTCAGCCGTGGCCCGTGGCAGGTGGATGCGCTGGCCTATGCCCAGTGGCGCAATTTCACCAGCGTGGTCATTTCCTCGACCAGCTTCCGCCGTACGCTCGACCAGAAGGATACCCCCAGCACGGGTCTGGGCGGCAAGCTGGAAGTGCGGCCCCCCGTGGGCGGCGGCCATACCCTGCGGTTTGGCGCGGACTATCGCCGGTCGGAAGGCAACCTGGCCGAAGATACCTACAATGCCGGCCTCGCCAGCAACCCCCTCACCGCCCACCGCTTTGCCGGCGGCGTGAACAGCGATCTGGGCCTTTACGCAGAAGATGATTGGGAACTGGGCGCACTGACCCTGACCGGCGGCGTGCGGGCTGACCGCTGGACCATCCGCGATGGCTATTACCGCTCGGTCAGCGCGGCGGGCGTGGTCACGCAGGACAGCACCTATGCGGATCGCGACGGCTGGGAGGTCAGCTATCGCGGCGGGGCGGTGTTCAAGGCCAGCGACGCCGTGCAGCTGCGCGCCGCCGCCTACAGCGGCTTGCGCCTGCCGACGCTGAATGAATTGTACCGCCCGTTCGCGGTGTTCCCCGTAACCACCCAGGCCAATGCGGCGCTGGAAAATGAACGGCTGGAAGGGTTCGAAGGCGGCGTGGACCTGACCCCGGCGCAAGGCGTGCGCCTGGCGCTGACTGCATTCGACAACCGGGTGAAGAATGCCGTGGCCAATGTCACCATCGGCACCAATTTGCGTCAGCGGCAGAATGTCGATTCGATCCACGCGCAAGGCGTGGAAGCAAGTGCCGGGCTCGATTTCGGGCAGGTCAGCCTGGATGGCACGCTCGCCTACACCGAAGCTGAAGTGCGCAGCAGCGGTTCCGCCGCCGCATTGAACGGCTTGCGCCCGGCGCAGACGCCGAAATGGGCCAGCAGCGTGACCGCCAGCTGGGCCCCGGCGGCAGGCACCATGTTCGCTGCCACGCTGCGCCATGTATCCGCGCAGTTTGAAGCGGACTTGCCGACCGACGTGCTGCCTGCCGCAACCACGGTGGACCTGTTTGCCAAGCTGCCGCTGGTGGACCGGATCAGCCTGGTGGCGCGGGTGGAAAACCTGTTCGACACCGAAGTGCAGACCCGCAATGTCGGCAACACCTCGATCGACCTCGGCGCGCCGCTGACGGTCTGGGCGGGCTTCCGCTACGGATTCTGATTTTGCTCGCTTGATTTTTGCAACAAGCCCCTGTTCGCCGCTGCCTGCCGAGGTTAGTCAACGGATAAACGAACAGGGAGAGTTGAAGTGGCCGAAGCCGAAGCTGCCGTACTGAATGTGCGCAATCCGCGCACGGGACAGGCGGATTTCACGCTGACTCTTTCCAGTCCGCAGCAGGTGGCGGAAAAGGCGGCCACCCTGCGCGCCAACCAGCGGCAATGGGCGGCCATGGGCCTGCAGGCGCGGTGCGGCGTGATGGCCCGCTGGCTGGGTGCGGTGAAGGCCAGTGCGCTGGCCATTGGTGAAGCCGATGCGGTGGATACCGGCGGCTGCCACACGTCCTATATCCAGGGATTCATTACCCTCGCCAATATCGGCGGCTGGATCGAAGATGCCCCGGCAGCGCTGGCGAAGTACGAATTCCACGGCCGCAGCGCGGTCATGCCCGATGTGGAAGTGCGCAGCCAGCTGGTGCCTTATGGCCTGGTCGGGGTGATTTCGCCGTGGAACGCCCCGCTCATGCTCGCGCTGCTGGATGCGGTGCCCGCGCTGTTCGCCGGGTCCGCCGTGTTGCTCAAGCCATCGGAAGTGACGCCGCGGGTGATCGAGGCGCTGTTCGAAACCGTGCGCCAGGTGCCGGAACTGGCCGGGGTGTTCGATTTCGTGATGGGCGATGGCGCGGTTGGCCAGCAGGTGATCGGCCAGGCGGACCTGATCTGCTTCACCGGCAGCGTCCCCACCGGGCGCAAGGTCGCCGTTGCCTGTGCGGAACGGCTGATCCCCTGCTTCCTGGAACTGGGGGGCAAGGATCCCGCCATCGTCACCGAAAATGCCGACCTTGATCGCGCGGCCACCGCCGTGCTGCGCGGCGCGGTCTATGCCACTGGGCAGGTCTGCTATTCCACCGAACGCGTCTATGTCCATGAACGCGTCCACGATGCTTTCGTCGCCAAGCTGGTGGAACAGGCACAGGCTGTCCGCCTGAACCATGAAAACCCGCGCGCCGGGCACATCGGCCCGTTCACTTTCGCACCGCAAGCCAACATCGTGGAACTGCACCTGAACGATGCGGTGGCCAAGGGGGCGGAAATCCACACCGGCGGGATCGTGGAAGACATTGCTGGCGGGCTGTACATGCGGCCAACGGTGGTGACCGGGGTCAACCACAAGATGGTGCTGATGCGGGACGAGACTTTCGGCCCCTGTGTGCCAGTCATGGCTTACAAGACCATCGACGAAGCCATCAAACTTGCCAACGATACCCAGTTCGGCCTGACAGCGTCAGTTTTGGCCGGGAGCGAGGAAGAAGCGCTTGAAATCGGGCGACAAATCAACGCGGGCGCGGTGTTCTTGCAGGACACTTTCCTGACATTCGGCAAGATGCGGACGATCGGCACCCACAGCTTCGGCTTCTCCGGCCTCGGCGGTTCGCGGACCGGTCCGGAATCGATCCTGCGCTTCATCCGCCGCAAGGCGCTGATGACGCAGCACGGGCCGGTGGCCGATATCCAGGACGATCACCACCTGGGTGGTGGCCAGTGAAGATCACCGCAGCGCTCAGCGGGCGGGGCGGTGATGCGCCGCAACTGACTGAAATGGAGCAGGAATCCCCGCGCGCCGGGGAAATGCGGATCCGCATTGTCGCCACCGGCATCTGCCATACCGACCTGCACGAACACCCCGGCCGCCATTCCCCGCAACCCATCGTGCTCGGCCACGAAGGCGCCGGCGTGGTGGAAGAACTGGGCGAAGGTGTGCGCGGTTTCGCGGTGGGGGATCACGTGATCCTGTCCGGCAGCAGTTGCGGCCAGTGCGAAAGCTGCCGCAACAACCGCCCGACCTACTGCGACCTCGCGATGCCCCACTGCTTCGGCGGCAAGCGGCTCGATGGCTCCACCGCGCTGACCTGCGACGGGGCACCGGTTCATTCGCACTTCTTCGGCCAGTCGAGCTTTGCCACTCACGCGATCGTCCCGGAGCGCACCGCGGTGAAGATGGTCAAGGACCTGCCGCTGGAAAAGCTGGGGCCGCTGGGCTGCGGCGTGGTGACCGGCGCGGGCGGGGTGATCGAGGCGCTGAAGGTCGGCTTTGGCGATACCATCGCGGTGTTCGGCACTGGCGGGGTCGGCCTGTCGGCGATCATGGCGGCCAAGCTGGTCGGCGCGCGGCGGATCGTGGCGGTGGACCTGAACCGCGAACGGCTCGAACTGGCGCGGGAACTGGGCGCGACCGACATTCTGCCGGGGGACGAGGACGATCTGGCGGCCAAGCTGCGCGGGATCACCGGGCGCGGGCTGGATTTCACTTTCAACACTACCAATGCCCCGTCGGTCCACACCCTGGCGCTGGAAGCGCTGGCGATGAACGGCACCGCCGGCTTCGTCGCCGCGCCGCTCGGCCCTTGGGCCCCGGCAATGTTCCCGATGCTGGCCGGCGGACGGCAGCTGCGCGGGATCCTGGGCGGTGACGCCCATCCGGGCCTGTTCATCCCCAAACTGGCCGAATACTGGCGGCAGGGTCGCTTCCCGTTCGACCGGTTGCTCAGCTTCTACCCCTTTGCCGAAATAGAGCGCGCCTTTGCCGATGCCCATTCGGGCAAGGCGATCAAACCCGTGCTGCTGATGGAAGGAACCCAGCCATGAACCCCACCCTGCGCGCCCAGCTGAAGGAATTTGGCAGCGAACTTTCGCCCGCCCTGCTTGGCGGCACCAATGCCCTGTTCGCCGGGCTCAACCGCGGCCTGGATGCGGCCACCCGGGTCAGCCGCGACCATGCCTATGGTCCCGACCCGCGCAACCGGCTGGACCTCTTCACCCGCGATGGCCTGTCCGGCGCGCCGGTGCTGCTGTTCGTCCACGGCGGCGGCTTCGTGATGGGCGACAAGCATACCGAAGGCAGCCCGTTCTATTCCAACCTCGGCGAGTTCGCGGTTCGCCACGGCTTTGTCGGGGTGACGATCACCTATCGCCTGGCCCCCACCCACCAATTCCCCGCCGGGGCGGAAGACCTGGCCGCCGCCATTGCCTGGCTGCGCGCCAATGTGGCGGCCCATGGGGGCGATCCGGACAAGATCGTCATATCCGGCCAGTCTGCCGGGGCCGCCCACGTGGGCGCCTATATCGCCCACCGCCACCTGCACGTGGCGGAAGGTGGCGGCATTGCCGGGGCCGTGATGATGAGCGGGATTTTCGACACCCAGACCTGCCAGGCCAATGACTTCCACAAGGCCTATTACGGCGAGGATTCCAAGGCCTGGGGCCCGGCCAAGTCGATGCCCGGCATGGTCACCAGCACCATCCCGCAGCTGTTCACGGTTTCGGAACTCGACCCGCTGGATTTCCAGCAACAGGCCGGCCAGCTGGCGCAGGAATGGACCACGGCCCATGGCCGTTACCCGGAAATGCAGTACCTTTCCGGCCACAACCACCTGAGCCCGGCGCTGTCGATCGGCAGCGACCATGACGAGGTGGAGCAGATGGTGGCCGGCTTCGTCCGCCGCGTGACGGCGTAAGGCCTTATGTCTGCGCGCTCGCGCAGGTGATGCACAGGGATGCCTCGGGCCGCGCTTCCAGCCGGCCCGGGGCAATCTGTTCGCCGCAGGCCGTGCAGGCACCGTAAGTCCCGTCCGCGATCCGGTCGAGCGCGCGGGTGACGGAAGCGATTTCGGCGCTGACCAGCGCGGCCTGCCCTTCCAGCGCCTCGTCATCTTCCGCCTGCACCGCCCGTTCACCGCTGTCGGCGTCGGGCGTTTCGGACAGGTCGCGATCCAGGTGGGCCAGCCGTTCCTGCAATTCGGCCAGCTGCTGTTCCAGCAGGCGGCGAGAGTGGTTTGTATCGGTCATGCTGCGGGCATCCAGCTGCCATGGAAACACATCGGCAGGGCGAAAGGCAGCTTCACCGTGGCCAAGGGTGGGCGACTGACATCGTTGCCGTCCAGGATCAGCAGGTCTGTGCGCCTTTCGGCAAAGCGATCCACCACCGTCAGAATGAAGCCATCCCCTTCCGCCGCATCGGCGCTGCGCGGCACGAACAAGGGTTCCTGCGCGGCAGCACCCTGCATCAGGTGGTGCCTGACCTCGCCGGTGTCCCAGTCGATCTGGCTGATGCCCATGTTGGGGAAATCACGGTAAGCGAAATAGCCGACGCGGTATTTCTCCATCGCAAACCGGTCGTCGATCTTGGGCATATCGCCCAGCGCGCCGGCCAGCGGCTGCATGGTCACCGCGTCAGGCCCGTCTTTCGACAGGTCGATGGTGACGCGGGTGATCTGGGTCACGGCTTCGGCGGGTTGCGGCAGGTTGCCGTGCTTGTCCTTGAAGAAACAGAAGCAGTTGCCGGGCGAAATCGGGGTGTCGACATGCACCAGGTCGCCTTCGGACCAGGCGTTCATGATGTGGCCCAGCACGATGCCCGGCACGTCAAACCAGCGCATCTGGTCCACCGTGCCATTGCGCGGCATCACGCCCCACTTGCTCGGCAAATCAGCATCATATTCGTAATAGGCGCCTCCATTGCGGATGCGCGCCTCGCTCGCGACCAGGGGCATGATCGGGAACACCAGGTGGTCGCGGGTCACGCCCCAATCGTGGCTGAGGCCGGGGTAGGGGGTCTGGAACCATTCTTCCCGCACCAGTTTGCCGTCACGGTCGAACACGTGGAGGCTGGCGTCGGTCGTCGGTTCACCACTGGCAAACACGCCGTAAGACCACCATTCGCCGGTCTTCGGATCAATCTTGGGATGTGCGGTCAGGGCGACGCTTTTCAGCGGCCCCCACTGCCCTTCGCCCAGCGTTTCCAGCGTAGCCGGATCGACGCGATAGGGGCGAGAATCCTCGCGCAGCATGAACAGTTCGCCATGGTGGCTGAAGGCGAAGGTGTTGCCGGTGTTGTCGCGGTTGGGCAGGTTGGAAACGCTGGCATCGTCGGTGTATTTGTTGCGGTACACGCCATAGAGCCGCCGCCGGGCCGCGCGTTCCTGCTTCAGCCGTTCGGTTTCGACATAACGACTGCGAAAGCTGACGTGGCCGTCCTCGAACCGGAACACGCTCGCCATGCCGTCACCGTTCAGGATGATGTCACCGTCCAGCGTCGGGAACTGGCGATCCCCGCCGGTGCGGAAATAGGCCCCTTCCAGCTCCTTCGGGATTTCCCCTTCCACCTCGCATTCGAACACGTCAGCCTCAAACCGCATCGGCATCCGGTTCTGGAAACCGAAGCTGGCAAAGGGGTGGAAGATTTCAGCCATGACCTGTCCCTCGTGTCGAGGCCGATTCACCGGCCCCTTTTTGTAGCGGTCAAAATGGACCTTGGCGCACAGTTCTGGCAAGCCTGTTCGCGAGGAAATAATTGGGGAGTCCAACAATGTCTGAAGAATGCTGGCCACAGGGCGTCCCGGCCATCATGCCGGCCGATGATCGCGCCGAGATCCAGGAGCTTTACGCCCGCTACGCATGGGGTCTGGACCTGGCGGACGAGGAACAGGTGCTGGGCACCTTTGCCGCCGATGCCGAATTCGACCACTTGTGGCAGGGCGCGGTTGAAGGGCACGAGGCGATCCGCCAGAACCTGCGCAGCCTGTGGTACGACCGGCAGCACTGGTGGTTTGGCCGCCAGCACTTGCTGAACACCTTCATCATGGATCCGCGGCCGGAAGGGGCGCGGGTGCGCTGTTTCTTCCAGATCATCCAGTGGAATGCGGATTACGGCACCAGTTTCGTCTTCGGAATTGGTACCCGGGACGATCGGCTGGTGAAGCGGGACGGGCGGTGGAAGTTCTTCCGCCTGCACGTCAATGCCTGGACTGCGGCCGATCAGGTGCCGTGGAAGGGGGACATGGTAATGCCGGAACGGCCGCGCCACATCAGCCCGCCGGCGGACCGCCGGCCGTTCAGCGAACAGGCTAAAGATCCGTTCTGAGGGCGAAGCCGCCATCACGGCTCCGGGGGGCGGGACCGCGATGGCGACAAGGTCTTCCGGTGCGACCCGGAAGGGCCCGGTCGATCGTTTATGAAACAACCGTGACGGCCCCGGTTTGGCGGAAATGCCCTGGCGTTGCAAACACACCTGTCAGTTCTGATGCACGGTTCGGCGCTTTACGGAACGGTTAGCATCACCTGTGCGGCCGATTGGCGCAGGTGACCCACGCGGAATTCCGGTTCCAGCCCCAGCCACTGGGCAAGGCTCTTCAGGTCCCCGGTTACGCCGTCGGATGCCAGCTGGGCCCGGTCGGGCTCCACGCACAGCACCAGTTTGTCGCCTTCGCGTTTCAGGGCGCTGCCCATCAGCGATGCCGGGGTGCCTGCCCCCAGCCGGCGGCACAACCGTACCGCCAGGCCCCAGCCAGTTGCTTCGCGCAAGTCCGCCTCACTCGCCAGGCGCAGCAGCGCGGCGGACAGGCCCGGCTTGCCACAGGACCCCATCAGCGCCGCGGCAATCCGTGCGCGGCCTGACGGGTCTAGCGCCACCCAGCGCTTGTCCATCGCCCAGTCATAGGCGTGGCGCAGGCGCAGGTTGGGCTCCAGCCGGGCAGAGGCGAGGCCCAGCATCGTGGCGGCCATGCGCAATCGTTCGCTGCCGTCGCCGGTGCCGTGGGCGACGTCGGCCGTCCAGGCGGAAATCATCGCGGCCAGGGTGGGCGAACCGCCCCGCGGACCGGTGAAGTGGCCGACCGCGGCCAGCAACGGGTCCTGCTGCTGCGCCAGTGGCGACAGGCGCTGGAACAGCAACCCTTCGCGCAGGCCCCAGCTGGAAAACACCACCCCTTCGGGCTGCAATTCCGCCAGCATCACCAGCAGCATGGCCGCCGCATCGGGCAGGCCCGGCG
>JBARAF010000091.1:0-8757 GCA_049791695.1 Croceibacterium sp. | reverse complement strand
GGTGATGCATTTGTAAAGGCCACGCTGGAAGCCGCGCTGGCCGACCGCGAACTGGCGGATTCCCTGCGTGGCGGCCGAGTTCCGCTGTACCGCGCCTTCACGAAAGTCTGGGCCAGCGCCTATCTGGAAGTGGTTGACGAACAACCGCTGGGTGGCCTGCATGAAGCGGCCGCACAGGAACGTCTGCGCAAGATCACCCCGGTCAACCGCCAGGCCCTGCTGCTGACCACGGTGGAAGATTTTACCCCGGCCGATGCCGGCCGGATCATGGACCTGTCGACTGATGCGGTGAACGCCCTGGTGGCCGAAGCGATCGAGGAAATCGAAAGCGAAAGCTCCACCAGCGTGCTGATCATCGAGGACGAACCGCTGATTGCGATGCAGCTGGAAGATCTCGTCCGTTCGCTCGGCCATGACATTTGCGGCACGGCGGCCACGCGTACGCAGGCGCTGGAAGTGGTTGCGGGCAACCGCCCCGGCCTGGTGCTGGCGGACATCCAGCTGGCCGATGGTTCCAGCGGGCTGGACGCGGTGGACGATATCCTGGCGATGGATTCCATGCCGGTGATCTTCATCACCGCCTATCCCGAGCGGCTGCTGACCGGTGACCGCCCGGAACCGACCTATCTGGTGACGAAGCCGTTCCAGGAAGATACGGTGCGTGCGGCGATCAGCCAGGCACTGTTCTTCGGATCCAGCCGCCCCTTGGTCTGATCGCCCTGATCGGGGGCGATTTTGGCGAGGCTGAAGCTCAAGCTGCAACTGTACTGCGGTGACGAAATCGCGATGGGGCCGGGCAAGGCGGACTTGCTCGACGCCATCGCGCGCACCGGCTCCATTTCCGCTGCGGCCCGCGCCCTGGGCATGAGTTACCGGCGCGGCTGGTTGCTGGTCGATACCATGAACCGCTGTTTCGAAGCGCCCTTGGTGGAAACCAGGGCCGGCGGCGGCGCGGGCTCTGGCGCGCACCTTTCGCCCGCGGGGGAGGCCGCCCTGACTGCCTATCGCGCGCTGTCCGCCCGGGTGGAAGCCAGCGCCGATTGCACCCACAGCGCGGCGCTGGAAGCGGCGATCAGGGATCAGCCGATCCCGTCAGCACATTAATTCAAGGCGCGATCATCACCTTGCACTGGCCGTTGCGGTGCTTGAGGCTTTCGAACACCTCTGGCGTCGCATCCAGGCTGATCGTTTCGCTGACCAGCAGGCGTGGTTCCACCGCCCCGCGTTCCAGCGCGGCGAGCGAGGCTTCATATTCCGGCACGGTGAAGAAGGCGCTGGTGACCAGTTTCACTTCCTTGCCCAGCATGGCGAAGCTATTGAAGGTGTCCGGCTTGGTACACAGGCCTAACAGCAGGATGGTGCCCTGCGGGCGCACCTGGTCCACGGCTTGCGCAATCAGCCCGGGAATACCCACACATTCAAACACCACGTCGGCCTTGCCGCCCAGCGCCCGCTCGGCGCTGCCGACGGGATCGACAGGATCGACTACGAAGTGATCCGCTCCCATGTCCAGCGCGCGTTGTTGCTGGAACGTGGCGATATCCTGCACCGCCACTTTCGCCGCGCCCAGCCGCCGGGCCCAGTAAGCCACGGCGAGGCCGATCGGGCCGGCACCCAGCACCAGCACCTTGTCGCCAGTCTTCATGCCTGACAGGTTCACCCCGTGCAGCGCCACGGCCAGCGGTTCGATGATCGCGCCATCCGCCAGAGTCAGGTCGGTACCCAGTTTGACGCACTGGTTGGGCCGGGTGACCGCATATTCGGCATAACCGCCGCCCTGCAGGCCAAACGCCGTGCACCATTGCACCGCGCCCTTGCGGCACTGTTCACATTCGCCACAGCTTTTCAACGGGATGACGGAGACGAGATCGCCGGTTTTCAGGCCGCTGACATCGCGGCCCATGCCCACCACTTCGCCGGCAAATTCATGGCCCAGCACGTCGCCGTGCTTGCAGCCATAGGCCGGGTCTTCGGTCATGTGCAGGTCGCTGCCGCAGATGCCGCAGCGGCCCACTTTTACCACTACCTCGCCCGCGCCGGGCGTGGGATCGGGCAGGCTTTCCACTGCCAGCGGCTGGTGCAGCCCCTGGAAGACAACGGCGCGCATTATTCCGCCCCGATGCGCAGCACCGGCTTCACCACGTGGCCGCTTTCGCTGGCTTCGATCGCTTCGTTGATCTGGTCGAAATCGAAATGGCCGATCAGCCGGTCGAACGGGAAGTTCCCGGCGATATGATGATCCAGCAATTCCAGCAGGAACGGCGCGCCGTTGCTGTCACCGCCCAGGATGCCCATCACCGTGCGGCCACCGCCCATGAAGGCGGCTTCATTGAAGGTCAGATCGTGCGACGGGTCGGACGCGCCGACGATGCCGACGATCCCCTTGGGTGCCAGCAGGCCCCAGGCCTGTTCGATGACCTTGTTGATCCCGGTGGTGTCGAACGCATAGCCGACGCCTGCCGGGCACAGATCGCGGATCTTGGCCGGGGCATCGTCGCGGGCGTTGAAGGCATGGGTGGCACCCAGTTCCAGCGCTAGCTTCAGGCGTTCGTCATTCATGTCCACGGCGATAATCGGGTTCGCGCCCGCGATCTTCGCCGCCATGATCGCCGCCATGCCGACAGTGCCGGTGCCGAACACCGCGATCGGCAGCCCGGCGCGCACTTTCATGCTGCGCAGGACTGCACCGGCACCGGTCATCAGCCCGCAACCGATCGGGGCAACCACGTCCAGCGGAATGTGGGCAGCGCGATCAGGCAGGGCGACCACGTTGTTCTGGTGCGCCAGGGCATAGGTCGCAAAGGCGGACTGGCCGAAGAAATTGGCCGCCATCGGTTGCCCGTTGTGCAGCATCGACGGTGTCCCGTCCGCGCGGGTGCCCGACCAGTTGTTGGGGAAGAAGTTGTAGCAATAGGTCGGCGCCTGCACATCGCAGCTGGGGCAATGGCCGCAGCTGTTGAAGCTCATCACCACCCGGTCCCCCGGTTTGGCTGCTGTAACACCGCTGCCCACCGCTTCCACGATGCCCGCGCCTTCATGGCCGAGCACGACGGGGAGGGGCACCGGCAATTGCGCATCGCGCACCGCCAGATCGGTGTGGCAGATGCCGCAGGCGACCACGCGGACCAGCAGTTCATCCGGGCGCAGGTCGGCCAGTTCAACCGGTTCGATGCTGAAGGGATGGTCGTGGCCGCGGCAGATCGCGGCCTGGGCTTGGGTGGTCATGGGTTTTATCCTGGTTCAGTTGTTCAGCGGCTTGACCGGGCCAAGCTGCATTCCGCCGTCGATCATCATGTGCGCGCCGGTGATGTAACTGCCTGCGTCCGATGCCAGCAGCAGCGCAAGCGGCTTGATCTGGTACGTTTCGGCCATGCGGCCAACCGGCACCAGTTCGTCCCACGCCTTCTTCGCGGCCGGGTATTTCTTCACCCAGCCATCGCCGATGTTGGTCACGAACGGGCCCGGCGCAATCGCGTTCACGCGGATGCCGTATGCCGCCAGTTCATAGGCGGAATGGCGCATGAAATGCTTCACCCCCGCCTTGGCCGCCATATAGGGCACGCCAACAATGGCTTCGTTCACTTCGGCCGCATTGCTGCTGGTGATGACGATGGCACCCCCACGGCGCTGACCGTTCTTTTCGTTGGCCTTCATCGCCCGCGCCGCTTCGCGCACCGTGTGGAACGCACCGGTCAGGTTGATGCCGATGCTCTTGTACCAGCGTTCCGGGTCATAGACGTCGATCTGGCCATCGGGATTGCGCGTCCCTTCCGGGGTCCAGAAACCATTGCCCACGTCCAGCCCGGCATTGGCAAAGCAGATGTCCAGCCCGCCATAGGCCGCCACGTGGCCGTCCACGGCGGCGGCCACCTGCGCCAGGTCGGAAACATCGCAGATGTCCCAGCGTACATCATACCCTTCGGCCAACAGCCGCCCGGCTTCGCGCTGCGCGCCGGCAACGTCCACATCGGTCAGCGTCACTTTCGCGCCCGCTTCCGCCATGCATTCCGCATAGGCGAGTCCGATGCCGCTGGCCGCCCCGGTGACGAGCGCCGAACGCCCCTTGATGTCGAACTGGTCGAGCGTCTTCATCGCGCGGTACCTTACAGATAGAGCTTCTGGTTGATCGGGATGCCGTTTTCCCGGCAGTGGGTTTCATAGTGGTTGATCATCCACCACACGTCCACCGTATCGACATAGGTGCCCTGATCATCGAAGAAATCGATCGGCCCGGTCATCCAGCCGAACAGCTTGGTCCCTTCGGGATGGTCCGTGACCAGCGTGTGCGCTTCGCCCGGTACTTCCAGGATCAGCCCGCCCGGCGTCGCCACCCAGTCATATTCCAGATAGCGGACGCTGCCGGTGATCGGCACCATTGTTACCGTGCCGCGATGCAGGTGGGTGCCGATGGTGCCCGGGCCCTTCATCCACAGGATGTTGGAATAGGTGTTGGTGCGGACATCGAACGACAGGTGCTTGATCGCCGCGTTGGGGCCGAACGGCACCCACGGGCTGTCGGCATCGCTTGCCATGTCGATGTACCGCCCGCCGGGGCTCAGCCGGGCCACCAGGTCGCGGTGGGCCCAGGGCACGTCGACGATTTCGGTAACTTGCGAAGGGGGGGCTTTCATGGTGGTCATGTCGGTGTCTCTCAGCGGATCAGGGTATCGACGTAATCGGCACCGATGCCGCAGGCTTCGTAATGGTCGCGGGCGGCCTTCATGTAATCGAACACGTCGTAATGGCCCACGGTGTTGCCCTGTTCGTCCAGCCACATCAGCGGGCCGGACACGACGAAGAACACCTTCATCGGATCGGGGTGGGCATAGGATACCAGGGTGTGGCTTTCGCCCGGCGTTTCAAAGATGAAATCGCCCGCCGTGGCGGTCCATTCGTGTTCCAGGTACGCCCACTTGCCGCTGATGGTATAGGCCCAGATCGGCTTGGGATGGTAGTGGCGGTTGACGATGCACGGCTTGTCCGCGCGCAGCACGTCGGCCCACATGTTCAGCGTCGGGCTGATCCACACCGGCTTGGAATAGACGCCTTCCACGATCGGCACCCACAACCGTTCATCGCCCTCCGCGATCTTGGCCATATAGGCTTCCGGCTTCGAACCCGGACGGAAGGCGTGGGGCACTGGCGGCGTGCCGGCCCAGGGTTCGGTGGTGGGGGTTTCGGGCATTGGTGCATCCTCTCTGCCTGTCCGGCCTTGCTGGCCGGATCATCGCGGAAAGGGGCATGGTAGGGCTGGTCGCGACCGGGCGCTAGGACGCAGGCGAACGGCGCCCGGATTCTGGCGCACGGTGCCGGTTCAGTGCTGCCTGCGGAACTGGCGTGGAGCCACGCCGTGGTGGCGGCGGAAACAGCGCGTGAAATAGGCACTGTCGTTGAACCCGTGGTCGAACGCGATCTGCGTCACGGTCAGTTCGGAGGAGGCGAGCAGTTTTTCACCCGCCCGTTCCAGCCGGCGGGCCTGGATGAAGGCGCTGGCCGTGGTGCCCATGCTGGTGAACACCTTCTGCACCGCACGCACCGACAGGCCGCATTCGCGGGCAATGGCGACAACGGAAAATTCCGGTTCTTGCAATTGGGCTTCGACGATCGCGCGTACCTTCTGTTCCAGCGCCGGCAAATTGCCCTTGCTGTCTTCGTGGTCCGCGCCGCGCAGGGCCATGGCCAGCAGATCCGCAAAGATGTTCGAAACCTCCGCATCCCAGCCCGCGTGGTGTTCTTCGCGATAGCCCTGCTGCCACAGTGACAGCAGGAAATCGTGAAAGATGCGCAGTGATGGCGACGTGCCCGGCAGGCGCATGACCAGCCGCCGGGCCACCGGCCCGAAGCGATCTTCCAGCAAGCGGCGGGGAAATTCCACCACCAGGGTTTCGTGCCGGGTCAGGTCTATCACATAGGGCGCGCCTGCGCTGCACAGCACGGCATCGCCGGGATCCAGCCGGGCGGTAACACCATGCTGGACGTAACGACCAGTCCCGCGGCTTTGCAGGTGCAGGATCAGCCGCTCCGCATTTTCGGCCAGCGGAGTCCGGGTGACGCGGCAAGCATGGGTGCGCGGTCGCAGCATCTGCATCTGGCCGATCTTCCACGACCACATCTGGCCGGAAAATTCGCCATAGGCGGCATCGACCGTGCTGCCGGCATAGTGCCGCGCGGCCATTTCGTTCCAGTACCGCGCGCGCTGGTCCGGAGAAACGTCCAGCGTGGTGAACTGCTTGACCGCGCTCATCCGGGCAGCGTCAGCGTACAGCGCCAGCCGCGGCCGCCCGGCGGGCGAGCACGGCGGGGGCGGATTCCTTCAGCCCCAGCGAACACATGAAGCCCCATATCACCAGCACCAGCAACAGCCAGACCGTGGCCTGCAGGCCATAGCCATCCGCCAGCCACCCGGCCAGCGAGGGGCTGAGCACGCCGCCCACCACTTCACCAATCCCGCCGACAAACCCGGCCAGCGTGGCGGTCAGCCGTGGGTCCACGCTTTCCGCCGGGATCGTGGCCATGAACAGCGGGAAGATGCCGTTGAAGAACCAGCCGATGAAGAACAGCAGCCCCATGATCCAGGCAGAGCCGGTCCAGAACAGCGCCGCCAGCGGCAACACCATTCCGATCAGGCAGGAGGCAAGAAACACCGGCTTGCGCCCGTAGCGGTCGGACAGCGATGCCAGCACGAAACTGCTGATGGCGCTGGAAATGCCCAGCACGGCCATCACCCCGCTCATCACCGGGCCGCTGTATCCCTTCACTTGCGTCAGGTAGAGCGGCATGAAAGTCCAGCATACCACCAGGTAACTGACCATCAGCACCGCGATCAGTGCGCAAAGCAGCACGTTGCGGTTGGACAGGGCCTGCAACAGGCCAATCGGCGGGGCATCGCTGTGCGCCGCGCCTGCACCCTTGGGCACTTCGCGCAAGGTCAGCCAGATCAGCAGGGCAGTGATCAGGCCGGGGATCGCCGCGAGATAGAACCCTGTGCGCCAGCCGACATAGGCCGCCAGCGGCACCAGCACCAGCGGTGCCACGGTGGAACCCAGCAGGCTGGAACCGAGGTTCTGCCCCACGCCCATCGCCAGCCCGCGCCGTTCCGGCTTTACCTCCGCCACGATCATCGCATGGCTGACCGGCATCACCCCGCCTTCCGCTACGCCCATCAGCAGCCGCGCGGCCAGCAGGGCCACGAAACCCCCGGCAATGCCGGACAGGAACGAACAGGCGCAAAACAGCACCGTGCAAGCCAGCAGCACCGGCTTGCGGCTGCCCAGCCGGTCAGACAGCGGGCCCACGGTCAGGCCGGCCAGCGCCCAGGTCAGCGACAGGCCCGATGCCAGCATCCCCACCTGGGTGTTGGACAGCTGCAGATCCGGCTGGATCTGCGGCATCATGAAATTGGCCGCCTGCCGGTCGAAGAACAGGATGCCGAAATTAAGGCTGAGCAGGACGACGAGCCACGCCTGGTAACGTTCGCTGCGCAGGGTAGGGCTCGTCGTCACTGCCGGGGCCGCCTCAGGCCGGGGTGGGCGCGATGCCGCGCTTGGCCAGGGCCTTGGGCGCGGTTTCCTTCAGCCCCATCGCCACGAACCCGCTGACCAGGGCCAGGCCCATCATCAGCCACAGGAAGGCGTTGTGGTTGCCGGTGGTGTCGTTCAGCGCGCCGGCCACGACCGGGCCGAACACGCCGCCCAGCACTTCACAGCTGCCCATCGCCAAGCCCAGCACGGTGGCATGGTGGCGCTGGTCGAACGTTTCGGACGGGATGGTGGCCATGAAGATCGGGAAGATCCCGTTGACCGCCCAGCCGATGAAGAAGATCGCCGCCAGGATCGTGGCCGGGCCATCATAATACATCGCCGCCAGCGGGCCGGCGAGCGACAGGAACGGCAGCACCACCATCACCGGCTTGCGGCCGATGATGTCCGACAGGCCCGACACGACGATGGAATAGATCGCTGCGGCAATGCCCAGCGCGCCCATCACCCAGCTCATCGTGGTCGGGTCCATCCCCTTGGTCTGGACCAGGTAATTGGGCATGAAGGCCCAGGTGATGACGAAGTGGCCGACCATCAGCACGCCCACGACGACACAGACCCACATGTTGCGGACCTTCAGCGCATCAAGGATGCCCATCTTGTCGCCCGCTTCTTCCACCGCATGGGCCGGGGTCATGTCCGGTTCGCGCAGCATGAACCAGATCAGGCCTGCGCTCAGCAGGCCGGGGACGGCGGCGAGGTAGAACGCCTCGCGCCAGCTGAAGTGCGTGGCGAAGGCCACCAGCACCACCGGGGCGAGGAAGCTGCCGAGCAGGTTGGAGCCCAGGTTCTGCGCCACGCCCTGTGCCAGCCCGCGCCGGGCGGGATCGACTTCACTGGCGACCATCGCATGGCTGATCGGCATCACGCCGCCTTCCGCCGCACCCATCAGCAGCCGCGCGCCGAACAGGAACACGAAGCTGGTGGCGATGCCCGACAGGAACGAACAGAGCGAAAAGGCCACGGTGGAGGCGATCAGCAGCAGCTTGCGCTTGCCCAGGCTGTCGGACAGCTTGCCGACGAAGAACGCCGCAATCGCCCAGCTGAACGACAGGCCGCCGGCCAGCAGGCCGATCTGGGTGTCAGTCAGGCTCAGTTCCGGCTGCACAAACGGCATCAGCGCATTGAGCGCCTGCCGGTCGAAGAACACGATCCCGAAATTGAGGCTGAGCAGGAACACCAGCAGGAACTGGTACCCCGGCGAATTCTTCATCCAGTT